>JBDTLQ010000074.1:0-10286 GCA_039934715.1 Ignavibacteria bacterium
GAGAAAGATCCCTCCAGCATAAGTTCAAACAGGATCAGAATAATTTTTATAGACAATGAAGATATTATATGGATAGGAACTGACAGGGGCGGACTGAATAAATTTGATAAGACCACAGAAAGTTTTTCTCACTATAAGAACGATGCCGACAATCAATTGAGCATAAGTGAAAATGATATCGTGTCAATCTTTGAAGATTCAAAGGGAAGCTTGTGGATAGGAACAATGAATGCCGGGCTTAATAAGTTTAATAAAAAAGAAGAGACCTTTAAAAGATTCAGTCATAAGGACGGGCTTCCAAATGATTCTATCAATGGAATACTTGAAGACCATGATGGCAATTTATGGATAAGTACAAATTACGGATTAACAAAATTTGATCCGGTAAAAGAAACATTTAAAAATTATGATGTGCGTGACGGGTTTCAGAGCAACGAGTTCAATCCGTGGGCTTCATTGAAATTGAAAAGCGGTGAGCTTGCATTCGGAGGAGTAAACGGGTTTAATATTTTTGATCCGGATGACATTAAAGATAATTCATATATACCGCCGGTTGTTTTTTCTGATTTCCAGATCTTTAATAAACCGGTGGTAATATCAGAAAAAGATTCACCTCTGAAAAAATCCATACTGCTTGAAAAAGAGATCACGCTATCATACGATGATAGTGTTTTCTCGTTTGAATTTGCGTCGCTTGATTACAGCATACCGGGAAAAAATCAATACGCATATGCAATGGTCGGATTTGATAAGGACTGGGTTTATTCAGGAACGAGAGGATTTGCGACATATACCAATTTAAATCCGGGAAAATATTTATTTAAAGTTAAAGGATCCAACAATGACGGAGTATGGAATGAAAAAGGCTCGGAATTAAAGATCACCATCACTCCGCCTTTCTGGAAAACATGGTGGTTCAAGGCACTGGGGGCACTTACTGTTGCGGGAACAGCCGGTACCATCTATCAGAATAAAATGAATCAGATCATAAAGGAAAAAAAAGCGCAGGAAGATTTTACAAAGAGACTGATCGATGTCCAGGAAAATGACCGTAAGACTATTGCGGAGGAACTACATCACAGCATAGGTCATGATCTTCTTATTACAAAAAATAAATTACTGCTGAGTGTAAAGCAGCCGGATGATAAAGAATTACTTCTTACAAACATGAATGAAGTTTCCGATATCATCTCAGAGACACTGAAAGACGTAAGGGAAATTTCATATACACTCCATCCCTACCAGATAGAACGTCTCGGACTTTCTAAAGCAATTCAGTCTATAATTGACAGGGTTTCAAAATCAACAGAGATAAATTTTATAACCAATATTGATACAATAGATAAAATCCTGACTCCAGATATTGAGATAAGTCTTTACAGGATAATTCAGGAGTGTATAAATAATATAATTAAACATTCGAAAGCAGGGGAAGTGATCCTCAATATAAATAAAGGAAGCAATGATATATCAGTACTGATCTCTGACAACGGAGTGGGGTTTAACACTTCGTCATTAAAGTCGAATTCCCAAAAACACGGATTTGGTCTTGCAGGAATAAAGGAGAGAACTAAACTATTCAGAGGCAAATTTATTTTAGATTCTGAACCGGGGAGAGGAACAACTTTTACGATCAAGCTGCCATTATAAAAGTGTAAAGTGTAAAGTGTAAAGTGTAGAGTGTGGAGTGTGGAGTGAATTGAGTGTACGGTTTTGTATTTTTAATTTGCTCAATTAATCAACAACTGGCTGACTCAACCAATTACCCTGAAGTAATGAAGGTCTCATCCATTTTTAATTATTACAAAGCATGAGCAATAAAATAAAAATAATAATCGCTGATGATCATCCGATCTTCAGAAACGGTTTAAGGCAGATCATAGAGTCAGAGAGTAAGATCACTATAATAGGTGAGGCGGATAACGGATCAAAGGCGCTTGAACTCATAAATGAATTGAAACCTGACATAGCAGTTCTTGATATTGACATGCCTAAGAAGACAGGTCTTGAGATACTCCGCGAGCTTAAAGTTACAGATACTAAGATCATTTTCCTTACGATGTACGCGGAGGAAGATATATTTGATGAAGCGATGAACTTTGGTATCAAAGGATTTGTATTAAAGGACAGCGCGGTCAATGATATTATTGAATGTATTTTTTCCGTGAATGAAGACAGATACTATATTAGTCCGTCGGTTTCAAATTTTCTTGTCAACCGCAGAAAAAAGTTAAGCGATCTGAAGAACAATAATCCTCAGCTTCAGAATCTGACACTCGCAGAAAAGAAGATCCTTAAATTTATCGCCGAGAATAAAACTAGCAAAGAGATCGGTGAAGTGCTGTTCGTCAGTTACAGAACAGTCGAGAATCACAGAGCAAACATAAGCGGCAAGCTTAATCTCAAAGGCAGCCACAGTCTGGTCAAATTTGCCATTGAAAACAAATCCCTTCTTGCAGACTTTTAGAAAAAGGCTCGTCTAAAATTACAACTTCATTTTTTTTAAACCCTTCATTTTTAACCAAGTAAGTTACATCCTATTCTCAATTCTATTTAAAATCAGATAAACCGAGCAAGGCTTTACTCTCAGCAATAATTACTAAAGAATAATCTATGAGTGTTTTCACCTATCAATTTAATGTGAGGACATCTATACATTTAGCATAATAATATTCCCATCTTTGTACAGGTAATTAAAGGAAGGAGGTTCAAAATGAGAAAAGCAAATTTTACAAACAAAATGTTCCTTAAAAGGAACTCTCTCCGACACAAAGGAAGCAAGAAACAATTCTCAATTCTGAATATCAAAAATGAAAGGAGTAATAAAATGAAAATCCCAAAACGATTGCGTTTACAGGCAAAGACAATGATCCTGCTTTTATTGCTGACTGCTGCAACATTTTTAAACGGATGCAGCGATCAGAGTCCGGTAACAGCACTCAATAACGAATCAAATATTTCAGGTGCTGGCGGGATCAACAATGTGAAGGCAATAGATTCAACACAAATCAGTCTTAACATGAGTCTTAGCTTTAAATCTCAAAACATTACAGACTCTAAAATACTGGAATCAAACACCGGCTACTCGTTCAATCACATCGTTTCAGTAAATCACGATGTGAAACCCGGAGAGATACTGGATCTTCAGGAAATACAGCCTTCAGGAATTTTCAGTTTGTATCTGACAGCAAACAGTACGTTCACACTTACTAATTCAGATGGTATGTCATTCTGTTCAAAGACAATACTCCTGGAAAAATGCAGCTTCATCGATCTCAAATTACGGAATGACGGAGCCAGAGTTATACATGTTCAGGGTTATGTAGCAGGAGAATAAAAAAACTTTTCAAAACTAAATTAAAGGAGAAACAAAAAATGTACACTTTCAAAATTTACAGGACCGCAATACTAATGCTCGTTCTTTCAATACTCGCCGGCTGCAGTGATGAGATCACTTCCCCGGTGACAGAAAGCGGCGGACATGAAACAGCAATAAAACAGGAAGCACAGGAAAATCTTTCAACGAACTTTTTCCATGGAAAGGTCTTACTTAAGCCGCGGCAGTCATACTCATTCAGTTATGAAAATACCGGCTTCTACAGATTCAATGCGGTTTCAGTAACAAATTGTGAGGACATCAAAAATGATATAGAAGTTACCGGATACATGGATGACGAAGCGATTACACTGGGATGCAGTACAAAAGATTTCTGGGTAAAATCGATCACTGTTACAAATATCTCGGGACATAAAACGGAAATAGACATTTACCTCACAGGGACAAAAATAAGAGTATCAGAACCGGGTCCGGGGATAATCAATGCTAATTAACCTGGTTAAGTGCTTTCAATATTTTTAAAAATCAAATTAAAGGAGAAATGAAATGAGAACAAACACAAACAAAAAAGCAAACCTGATCATAAGTGCAGTCCTTATGCTGTTCATAAGCTTAGGATGGATCACAGCGGGCAACGGGCAGCCTGTTGAAGATTGGGTCAAAAGATACAATAACTTTGATAAGAATGATAAAGCGAAAGTCATGAAGGTTGATGCTGAAGGAAATATTTATGTGACAGGATATTCTGAATCAAAGGCAGGTGACCGTGACATACTTACGATTAAGTACTCTAGAAACGGCGATCAGTTATGGGCTGCATATTATGATGGTGGTTCAAATACACAAAACAGGGATGATGAAGCAAATGCACTCGCAATTGATGACATTGGCAATGTTTACGTCGCGGGCTATACAAATTCAGGATTAATAGGAAGGGATTACTGCACCATCTGTTATAACCCAAAAGGAGATCAGGTATGGGTTTCATATTTCAGCGGGTCAGGAAGCATTGAAGACAGTGATGATGAAGCGACAGGAATAGCATACAGCAAGGCAGGATTTATTTATGTAACTGGAAATTCCGCAGGCAGCACTTCAGGATTGGATATTTACACTATTCAATACAATGTAAACGGAGATCAGATGTGGGTAAGATCATTCAATGGAAGTGCAAACGCAGATGACAGAGCTGTAGCAATCCTGACGGACAGGAATGAAAACATTATTATATCAGGAGTAAGTGAGGGAATTATCGGAGGAAAAGATTATGTGACGATAAAGTATGATCTGTACGGAAGAGAATCATGGCAGGCAGTTTATAATGGAGTTGGCGGAAACATTGCAGCAAATGATGATGAACCGGTTGCAATGACGCTGGACCGTGATAATAATATTTATGTCACCGGGTCAGGTTACGGATCAGGTACGTTAAGAGATTTCCTTACCATAAAATATAATACCGATGGTTTGCAAAGCTGGGTGTCGAGATTTGAGAATGCCCATTTAAAAAAAATCGTGACATCTGATGATGAAGCTAAGGCAATCGCGGCTGATGCATTCGGGAACATATTTGTAACAGGCAAGACAACTTCATCGTTAGGCGGCAGTGATTACCTTACGATAAAAATAAATGAAAAAGGATTTACCGAGTGGTCAAGAACATTCAACAGTGAATCATTTGACAAGACGCTGGATGGTGCCAATGACTTAGCAGTTGACCGGATTGGCAATGTTTACGTGACCGGATCAATAAACGGGGATGGTGCACTTACGGATTGTGGAAATGAAAGAGGAATAGATTTCGGAACAATAAAATATTCCTCAACCGGTCAGCAGCTCTGGATGAAACAATACAACGGCACGGGCGGGATCGGAAGTAATGATGATATTGCAAAAGCAATAGCGCTTGATAGGAAAGGACGAATATTTGTGATGGGAGAAAGCATGGGAGATGAAACAGGGCTGGATTATTGCCTGGTCGGGTATTCTGAATTCCTGCCAAATGAAGAATCGAAGATCAACGCCGTAAATTCAGATCCTATGCTTGGTGACAATTATCCGAATCCGTTTAATCCGACTACGCAGATCAGTTTTAATATTCCGGTATCTTCAAATGTCAAACTCGGGATCTATGATATGTCGGGGAGAATGATTGAACTGCTGGTAAATAAAATATTGCAGCCGGGAAGTCATGAGTATGAATGGAACGCATCACATTACTCAAGCGGCACATACTTTTATAAGATCGAATCGGATGGATTTGTTCAAACCAAAAAGATGCTCTTAATAAAATAAAATATTTAACCCTGCAGGTGCACTTGCAGGGTTAATACAAAAACAAATTAAAACTAAAGGAGAACAAAAATGAAAAATTTAAAATCATTAGCCGTACTGATCACAATGTTGGTGCTCTCGGTTTTTACAGCCTGCAGTGATCAGTTAACATCATCAGGGGAGATAAGCTCAATGAAGCAGGATGGTAAGAAACCCGCAGTGGAAGAAGGCATTCCCATTGAAAAGCCTGTTCACCGTATTCGGATCAGACTTGAGGCAAAATCAACATTTAAGATCAAAGCTTCACAGCAGGGATATATCAACTTTACCTCAATCGACATAAACTTTGTACAAAACCAGAATGCTGATAAAATCCCGTTTGACTGCAGCAGCATCTTTACCTTCGGCAGCAACAGAGTTGATTTTCCATTGAGCTGCCACAGCAAAGGTTTTGATGCAAATGAAATTACGATCCAGAACCAAAGCAGTGCGACATTAACTCTCGATATTGTTTTGCAGGGATCAAAATTCAAACCTGTTGTACCTGTACAAAGCGAGTAACACAATTCAAACCTGCCGGTCATAATTGACCGGCAGGAATTAAAAATAAAAAAATAAGGAAAACAAAAATGAAAACTTTAAAATTAATCCCGGCAATACTGATCCTGTTTGTTGCGGTATTAGCGGGCTGCAGTGACGATATAACTTCGTCCGGCGACAATTCTCTGAGCACATATAACAAAGGACATAAACCCGAAGTCGACAAACTAACACAGGTTCCTCTATATCATGCACAGATCAGACTGAAACCTCACAGGTCACAAACATTTAATTATTACAATACAGGGCTTGTGAAATTCAACTCGATCAACTTCAAAAATTTAGCTCCGATTCAAACGGCTGAAGTCGCGAATGATTGCAGAGATATGAAAGTGTCCAGTAAAACACCTGACAACAAGAAAGGATATACAGAGTATGATTGCAAGAGTTCCGGACTTGACCTGAGAGAAATTACAGTTGAAAATACCAGCTCCACTTTTATGGATCTGGATGTAATTATTTCAGGAGAAAGAAGGGCAGTGATCCCGGCTTTAGAATAGAAAAATGATGCCCGGCAATTTTACCGCCGGGCATTTATAAAAGCGTGATCATTTAATAAGTGTTTCCACTTAGACAAATAGTGCGTCATCATTTATAGATTACGAGGAGTAATTAATTGATCTTTGTAAAGAAAATTATAACATCAAATTCAACGAAAGGAAAATGAAGATGAAAAACATAATGAAAAAAATCCTGCTGACAATCATGATACTGATTGCACTTTACAGAGTAACTTCTTCCCAGCCATCAGAGGTAGCAAAGGAGCTGTATTATTCAGAGGATTCAATAAATAAGTTAAATAAAAGTTTTGAGTTGTATCAGAACTATCCCAGACAATTCAATGAAGTGACTTCAATAAAGTTTGATATTTATTCAGAAGGTAATGTAAAGCTACAGGTATTTGACTCTGTGGGCAAACTTGTTGAGACGTTGGCTGATGGAATTATGGAAGCCGGTACATACAATGTTTATTTTAAAGCCGAATCAGGACTTGTATCCGGAGTCTATAATTGTAAACTTGATGTTGACGGTTCATCCCAGAGCAAAGACATGCTACTTGTCAGATAGAAGGTTAAATTCATTTTAACAGAAGTAAGAATTAAGAGTGTAAAGATCATTTGATTTTTACACTCTTTTATTTAACAGGAATCAAATTTTCAATTTATTTAAAATAATATATGTAGTATCTTACAGTCAATAAAAAAATAATTTAAGGAGATTTAATTTGAGCACAGCAACAACTGAAAAAACAACGTTTTTACCTTACAAAGTAAAAGATATATCGCTTGCAGAATGGGGTCGTAAAGAGATCCGCTTGGCTGAAGCAGAAATGCCGGGACTAATGGCGATTCGTGAGGAATACAAATCCAAGAAACCACTAATGGGAGCAAGAATTGCGGGATGTCTGCATATGACAATTCAGACAGCAGTTCTGATTGAAACATTGATTGACCTTGGAGCCGAAGTTACATGGTCTTCATGTAATATTTTCTCAACTCAGGATCATGCTGCTGCTGCTATCGCGGCGACAGGAATTCCGGTATACGCATGGAAAGGAATGAACGAAGAAGAATTCAACTGGTGTATCGAGCAGACCTTATTTTTCGGACCGGAAAGAAAACCGCTGAACATGATACTTGATGACGGTGGTGATCTTACCAATATGGTATTTGATAATTATCCCGAGCTGATCTCAGAGATCAAAGGACTCTCAGAGGAAACTACAACCGGAGTACACAGACTATATGACAGAATGAAGAACGGCACACTCCATGTTCCTGCGATCAATGTTAATGACTCGGTTACAAAATCAAAATTTGATAATAAGTACGGATGTAAGGAATCACTTGTGGATGCTATCAGAAGAGCAACAGATGTAATGATGGCAGGCAAGGTAGCTGTTGTTGCAGGATATGGCGATGTTGGTAAAGGATCCGCGCAGTCTTTAAGAGGAGCAGGTGCCAGAGTTATGGTAACCGAGATAGACCCGATCTGCGCGCTGCAGGCGGCTATGGACGGATATCAGGTCATAACTATGGATGAAGCTTCAAAGATCGCGGACATACTTGTAACTGCAACCGGTAATCTGAATATTATCAAAGACAGGCATTTCAAGAATATGAAGGATAAAGCAATTGTATGTAACATAGGACACTTCGATAATGAGATTGATATGGCATGGCTTAACAAAAATTACGGAAGCACAAAAAATACAATTAAGCCACAGGTTGATCTTTACAATGTTGACGGCAAGGATGTAATAGTACTTGCTGAAGGAAGACTTGTTAATTTAGGTTGCGCGATGGGTCATCCTTCCTTTGTTATGTCAAATTCATTTACCAACCAGGTTCTTGCCCAGATCGAGTTATGGACGAATACGGATAATTATGAAAATAAGGTTTATGTATTACCGAAACATCTTGATGAAAAAGTTGCAAGACTTCATCTTGATAAGGTCGGAGCAAAACTTGAGAAGCTTACTAAAGAGCAGGCAGAATATATTGGAGTAACGGTTGACGGACCTTATAAATCGGAAATGTACAGATATTAATTATAAATGTTAAATTATAAATGTTAAATGTTTTCTTTTGGTAGAGAGCATTTGTAATTTGGAATTAATTTCAATGAGCAGAATTAAGAATAAGATTAAAATGAGAGGATACTATGGAAAATGTAATAAAGGGGAAGTCTTATAAGTTTGCATTAAGAATTATAAAGTTACATGACTATGTAGTTAAGAACAGAAGAGAGTTTGTTCTTTCAAAGCAAGTATTAAGAAGCGGAACTTCAATTGGAGCCAATATAGAAGAAAGTGTCGCAAGCCAATCAAGAAAAGATTTCATTAACAAAATGAGTATTGCTCACAAGGAAGCCAGAGAAACACACTACTGGATAAGATTGCTTAGAGACTCAAAATATTTGGAAGGTAGGATTGCTGAATCATTACTGATTGATTGTGATGAGATACTTAAAATTTCAGGAAAAATTATTTCAACTTCCAGAAAATCCATTTAACATTTACAATTTATAATTTAAAATTGAATTGCTGGCGTAGCTCAGCTGGTAGAGCAGCTGATTCGTAATCAGCAGGTCGTCTGTTCAAATCAGATCGCCAGCTCACCTTTTTCAAAACCCTTTAGGTGAAATACTTAAAGGGTTTTTGTTTTTCAATTACTCATTCCTTAATATAGTCTATCAATAATATAGTCTCTCAATTTTTTTTTAAGATATCTGCTAAATAATTTCCAAACCTGAAATTTGTTTAAATCTTTTTAAAAATTTTTATCTTCGGTTAAGGAACAATTCCTACCCTTCCAAACATCTTTTATTGCATTTTTCTGCAAAAAACAATTTGACATTAATATTAAATTACGTATTTTTGTATCATAGTGGGGAAAAGTGGAGGAAAGTGGTGAATTATTTATTACATTAATTCGATCTGATTTTATTAATATTTGAATGAATTAAAAGTATGCAGCCACATCTCCACGACAATTAAAATTTACTTCAAATGTTTCAGGGACATTCAATATGCACTTTAGACGCTAAGTCAAGATTAATTTTACCCGCAAAATTCAGAAAATATATAAAGCCTGAAGCGGACAATAAAGTTATTCTGACAAGAGGCATGGACGAATGTCTGCTTTTATATCCGCAAGACGAATGGGAAAAAGTTAAAACAGGACTAACCCGTTACAATCAATTCAACACAGATCAGAGATTTTTCATTAGACAGTTCTTAAATTTTGTAAATGAATGCGAGCTTGATTCACAGAACAGGATACTGATACCTCCTCAGCTGATGCAATTCGCTAAGCTTAAAAAGGAAGTGACTGTACTTGGTCTGCTTGATAAGATGGAGATCTGGGATCCTGCCATAAAGGAACGTTACGATAATTCGATGACAAAATCATATGAAGAGATAGCTGAAAAAGTTTCAGAGATAATTAATTCTTAACTTGAACTCCGGTAAAGGGAAATCTACGGATGAAATGCAATCTGAAATATTTCACATTCCTGTTCTTTCACATGAAGCGATAGAGTTACTGATCAACAATGAGCTGCCCGGTCAACT
>JBDTLQ010000075.1:0-10188 GCA_039934715.1 Ignavibacteria bacterium
CGATACATTTGTGAAGCCGACAACTGCAAATCCGCCGTCGGGCATTGGTATAACTTTTCTCGGTTCGGTGTTTGGATAAGATGTTCCGCTTGGAAGATTGAACTTGTAAACTTTTTTCCAGATCACAGCTCCGCCGTAAGTCAGCTTCACAAGCATAATATCATAAACGCTCGCGCTTCCAGAATAGAAATTTGTTTTTGCTGCAAGACAATATGTTCCGCTCAAAGGCTGAAAGCAAAGTGAATGTGCTTCTTCTTTTGAAAGTCCGGGTGAAACATATCTTGATGCCCAGTTCAATGCACCCGTAAACGCATATTGTGAAGCTAAAATTTTATTACGGTTGACCCCGACTGTAACATTAGTTTCAACATAGCCGGTAAATCCCCAGACATTTGAAGGATCTCTTACAACCTGATTGTATGAACTGTTAAGAGAATCAAACAGACATCTTGCATAGGAAAGATTACAATTTTTATTCAGCTTTACCATTGTAGCTTTTTTTCTGTAAGGGGCTGTAGGGTTTGTTGTATAACCTGCAAGTACATAACCTGAATCAGTCATTGACTGAATAAGTGAATAGCTCTTGTCATCCTGAGAATTCCCTATCAGCCTGCTGCAATTTACTGTCCCGTCAGGGTTCAATTTTAAAAACATCATATCATAGCTTCCGATACAAGCAGGTACCTGATAGGAATAGCCCGCTATTCCGTATCCGTTATCTATCCTGTTTATGATAGATCTTCCGTAATCATATCCCGGATTGACACAAGCAACATCATAATGCTTGATCTGATGCTGACTGAATGATACATTCAAAGCGAGCAGTGACAGTGTAAGTGTTAAAATTACTTTTAAAAATTTGTAATTGGAAATCTGGCTTTGCATTTTTAAATCCTCCTTTTGTTTTTTAAAATTTATGGTCATTGAATAAATTCTATACAAAAATAGTATTATGCATCGCAGTCGTTCAATTAAACAATTTCCATTTTGTAATGGGATTTGTTTGAATTTTTAAATGAGACTTGGCAGAAATGTCCTGTTATAAGCTTAAAACTTATGTTTTTGCGATTTGAAATGTATCATTAATTGGTGCCGTGGGTGAGTGGTTTTCAAGCCGTCCCGGTACACCGCAATTGAATTGCGGTGTACTAAACAGCGAAAAGTCATGACACATTCAGAGCTTTATCGTGTGAATGAAACTACTTCAATTATTGTAGTTGATTCATAAAACCTGTATGCAAATTTTCGGCTGAAGTAAATTTTTAAATGAATGGTTATTAAATCTCAAGCCCAGCTGTATTGCTCTTATGAGCTTCTTTCAGGAAATGAATGCAGATCGCCAAAGAAGAATATGCTGAACGCTGACACAGTTCAGGAATCTTCGGGTATATCCGCAGAAGGTAAATGCAATTGTGATCAAAGACTGCGAGTGGTAAAAATCACTGACCAAACCCGAAACAATTAAAAATTCTGAATTTGGAATTTAGAATATTATTTTATGAGCATCATTTTTTTAGATATTGTGAAATCATTCACGGAGATCCTGTAAATGTAAACTCCGCTTGCCATGCTGCCCGCATTAAAGTTAAGAGTGTAATATCCAGCGCTCTTTTTTTCATCTAATAAGACCGCGACCTCTTTGCCGTTCATATCAAAAATCTTTATGCTTACCTTACTGTCAAATGGCAGATCATAATTAATTTGTGTCGATGGATTAAAAGGATTCGGATAATTCTGTGATAACTCAAACTCAGACGGAACACTTATGTTTATTTCATTACTTAAGTTGAAGTATTTAAAGTTACCGTTGAAATCTATCTGCTTTAATCTGTACTTATAATTTCCTGAACTAAGATCTCTGTCTGTAAATGTGTATGTGTTAGGTGAAGTGACAGTTCCATGACCTCTGGTATAGCCTGCTGATTGCCAGATGTTTGAAGTTTGTCCATTAGTAAATGATCTCTCAATTTCAAAACCGGAATTGTTTAACTCGGATGCTGTAGCCCATTTCAATGTCACATTTCTCTTATAGACTGATGATGTAAATGAAGTGAGTTCAACAGGCAGAGGCTCTTCAATAATATTTATCAGAAAATTGGCGGCATAGTTCCATTTGTCGTTTCCAGGTGTTGTATCACGGTTTACGGAATTTGAGTTAGCGAAAATAGTATCTATAACTCCGGCAGCCGAGGGAGCAATATATTCGAAAATAAATTCAAGAGTATCGGTTTCAAATAGTTTTGGAAACCTGTGTGTTAATTCAAATCCGCTTCCCGGAAATTCTTCGGCTCTTCTCAGAACCGTATCCAGTGGTGACGTGTAAATCTCACCAAGGCTTGTTGAAATATCACATCCTCCTGCAACAGCCGGACCATGTGTTACTTTCAATTTAAAGATCGCAGTATCATTCATCACAACTGTTGATGGTCCTGAGATCAGAACAGAGACATGTGTATCCGGCATAAAGCCGTGACAAATACATCCTGTTGGGTTTCCGTTCTTTTTAGTAAGACCCACAATACCGTCTTCGAATGCAACTAAATTAATGTATATTATTGCCGCGAAAACAAAAAACAAAATAGTACAGACAGTTTTTTTCATTTTTATATAATTTAAATTATGATCCGCTTGAATGGTGCTAACATAAAGATAAAATTTACAATATACTATGAATGAAACCATTCCCCGGTGGAGTTAGGCGCATTTTAAATGCGCCTAACTCATGCAATGCTTCCTCCAAAAAAATATATTGTGCCAGGCAAAAATAGAGATCCCGATAATTACTTACCGGGATTTCTTCTATAAATTTTAATAAGTGTTTACAGATCAGGGAGCTATCTTTGTGACGAAGGCATTGGAATTATTGTATGCGATCAAAATGTCATTCAAATTTGTGAGATTATCTCCGTTGAGATCAGTTTCAACATACCCGTTGACAAAGTTAATTGAATTATTTGATGTGATGGTAATGTCATTTAAGTTTACGAAATCATCTTGATTGACATCTCCGCTGAAAACCGCATACCGGACAGGTGAATCATCAACATTCTTCATATTATTTCCATAAGCTTTTGAAGAAGCATCAGTAAAATCGTAAGTATTGGTTCCTGAAACAAATGTTAATGGCGCTGCGCTCCATGTCTCGATAGAATTTCTGTGTGTTAATTCAAAAAAATATGAACTTCCCGGTACGTTTGTAAAATTAAATGTAGCCTGACCATTCGAATTAATAACTGCCTTTGAAGAATCAACAATAGCATATGGTGCTGCCGGTTCTCTAAGGTAAGCATTTGCAGTGTCAGTTATCATAAGATCTGAAACAGGATTATAGAAACCTTCGATCAACGCTGTCATATTCACGATAGCACTTGTGATCGGTATTGTACTTGCTTTAACAAGCATCTTATAAACATTCAGTCTTCCATTTGAAACTGTGAAACCATTCATTGATGGTATGGTGTCAACAGTTGAAAGAATGAACTGCTTAAAAAGCAATGCTGCTGAATCAGGATCATTTTTCATTAGCTGAATATATGAATTATGCGCTCCTGAATGAAGAAGACCAATTGCACCCGTTACCTGAGGTGTTGCCATTGAAGTGCCTGTAAGAATTCCGTAGGTGTTCGTAGGAATTGTTGAAAGGATGGATGTTCCCGGTGCGCCAAGATCCATATTGATCGGTCCGTATCCGGCGCCGGAGTTTCTTGCATCAGTCCTTGTTGTATTTGTTACAGCGATCATAAAATTACTCGGACATGTTGTCGGTATGTCTCCAACGACATCAATGTTGACATTATTATTCGGACCCGCACCCGCGCTTAAAATTCCCGCGTGGCCAAGTGAATCATAAAACGCGCACCATAAAGGATAATTAGCAGGCTGACCGTTATCAACTCCGAATGATGAATTCGTTGCTACTACAAAAGCCCCCTGGGCTCCGTTTGTATTGTTGTAGATCTTTCTTTGTTTAAGTACATACCCGTAAGCTTTTATAACAACAGACTCTGTTCCAGATGAACCGACAACCGGCATTGTTTTTACTTTCCAGTTAACACCCACAACTCCGAGATTGTTATTACCTTTCGCGCCAGCAATTCCCGCGCAGTGAGTGCCGTGCTGATTTGATGGTATCGTGCCATTATTATTTATAGCATTCCATCCGTTAATATCATCAATGTATCCGTTTGCATCATCATCGATTCCGTTGCCGGCTATTTCGAATCTGTTTATCCAGGTATCAAGATCTGTGTGAGAAACCTGCTGTCCGCCGTCAACTATTGCAACTACAATAGTATCACCCTGAGCAGTTACACCCCCGGTAGAAATGTTCCACGCTTCAGGCGCATCGATGTCGGCATCAACCGTTCCGCCGCTCTGACCTGTATTATTTTTATCCCACTGTTCGGCGAAGCGGGTATCATTCGGAACCACACGCTCATGAACAAGATGATTGAATTGTGCGATCGCAACATTATCATTTCTCATCACTGAAAGCAAAGCATCAACCGGCTGAGATCTTGCAACATCATATTGAAATAAATAAATATTCATATCCGGTATCAGCACTTCTTTTACAGATAAATTAATATTATCATAATTTGCAATAAATGAATTCTCATCAACTGAAGATTTGAACATAACAATTATTTCGCCGGGTACATAATTGTTATCGTCGTAATAATTCTGAAAGTCTGAACGGCTGTTGGTTGAGTCATTCATTGAAACAGTCATCAATACAATGACCAACAGCGCAAAAAAAATGGAAATGATTTTCATGTTCTTATTTTAGTTTATTTTTAATTTCGGCTAAAGTTTTTTATAAGATAAAGGAATAGTATTTTCAGTGAAAGTGTATAATAGAGTTAGAAAGTTTGTAAAGTTGTCAGAACAGAATTGTAACCCCGAAAGGGTGATATTATTATAGTAGTAGTCAGAATATTACACAGGAGCAGTCATGTTGCGCAGAAAAACCCGCAATTTATCGGGTTTCATTAAATCGGTTGAAGGATTAAAAAAGCTTTGTATCAATGCAGAAGAGACAGAAAACTTTTTTCGTAACATTATTGAATTGTATTCAAATAAAAAAGTGCAGCACATTCTAAAAATGTGCCGCACTTAAATTAATTCCATTACGCGTTTATGCAGGAATAATTCTTACTACAAAATTTGCGCTATTTGTAAATGCGATAAGAATATCTAATAAATTTGTAATATTATCGCAATTGAGATCGGTAACTTTATATCCGGTAACAAAATTAGTTGCATCAGTGGAGATCAAAAGAATATCTGCTAAATTTATTACCCCATTCTGATTTACATCTCCATTAAAAATAGTATACTTTCCGCATTTCAATTTCTGATTATTTCCAAATGCCTGAGTTGCAGCAGAAGTGAAATCATAAGTAAGAGTTTCACCGCTCCATGTTTGTCCAACTTTACTCCATGTCTCGATTCCATTTTTGGTTCTAATAACTATGTAATATGGAACCCCTGTTGCTATCGGATCTGCAAACGTGATACTAAATTTTCCGGTTGAATCGCTTTTAGCTTTCTGCATAGCGATTATTGGATAAGGAGAAACTGTCGACCTGATCTCTACCGTCGCAGTATCACCAATATATGAATTTGGAGTTCCGCAAGTCAGGCAACCTTCAATATAGGCAAAAACCTGCAGTGTCTTATTCGATCCTGACGGTTCCATTCTTGCTATGTTCCCTAAAGTACCCACGGCCCAGCCAACGGCACAACCACTTTCAGTTGCAAAATCAATATCCAGGAATTGTACTCCTTGTCTATAGACCATAGACCATGTTGCACCTTGGTCACCAGAATACTCAACTGTATCATCAGCAGTTACAGCCCACCAATCCGTTCCAATTCCTTCGAGTCCGGTTACTTGTGCTACACTTCCGGGTGAATTGGTTGCTGAATAACTTGCGCCACCGTCTATCGATTTTTTCAATGGAGTTGCCGAAGGGGTGCCGCCTACTAATCCTAATCCTGATGCTCCCCCGCTATTGAAATGAAGTGCATAAATATTAACTGCTCCTGTTGTTGGTACTGAGGTCCATGTTACTCCTAAGTTATTTGAATGGTAAACTGATCCAACATTTGTTCCGAACCAGATATCGGTTCCAATAATCAGGAACGAATTGTTCCATCCGGCTTCTGCTCCCACTTGTGCAGGCTCTGTTGCCATTCTTGCCCATGTATTTCCACCATTTACAGTTTTAAGAATTGTCCACTTTCCTCCTACAGGATCTCCATATGCGTATCCTTCAGTTGCAGAGGTCATTTGAATAGCATCTATGAAACCACCTGCTTGAGTAAATACCAGTGTCCATGTAGTTCCTCCATTAATTGTCTTATAAAGGTTTGTTGCACCCGGACTAGTTGTACAAAATGCAATGTTAGCACTCACTGCATAAATATTATAAATGTCTCCAGTTATTCCTGTTCCGGTTGCATCAGTCCACGTAGCTCCACCGTCTATGGTTCTTAAGACAAGTGGTAGGGCAGAGGTTGAAGTGGTACTACCGGCTGCCCAGCCAATTTTTGAAGATACAGTTGATACAGAAACAAGCAGTGCGGTTGCACTACCTGCAGATTGACTTGTCCAACTATAAGTACAAGTACTTGATGGTGTATGAATTACCGGTCCATTACCATCTAATTGCTGGGAATTTTCTATCGTTGTAGACTGGTAAACATTATTTGGATAATCTTGTATGCCATATCCATACAACATCATCGCAAATAAAAAAAAGGGAAGTGCATAAATCCATAACTTTGTTTTCATTTTTTTCTCCTTAAATTTTAGATTTTGTTAAATTGTTAGTTAAAAATTCTAGTTATATATATTTTAGTTTCAGAAGTTACACACGCAGCGTAAATTATAAGAAGATTAAGGCAAATATTGTTAACACAATTACAAGTGTGGAATTAAAATTGAAGCTTTTCATTTCTAAATCTCCTAATGTTAAATTTAGAAAAAACATCTTTAATTTGAGATTAGAACATCCTGCTAAGAGGAAAATATTGTATGTGTTTTAATGTATATATAATTAAATTATAACTAAAGTGATAAAATTATATGCATCTTTTTCGCTCAATGACTCGTAATTCTTTATTCGAACTTTTGACTCTCAATTTTGCAACCACAGAGAAGCCCCGATCCATGGCTCCCCGTCATAAAGATCTTCGAAAAGCTTTTCCGTACACTCTGATTCTTTCTGATTCTTTCATCATAATAAAATATTTATTAATTTATTCCGGCTATCACTACTTTGAAAGCTGAACTTCATACGGTAGTGTGGCATAACCATTTACACTAATATAAAACATATTATTAAAATTGAAATGAATTATTGGGTGGCATAGTGCTTCCTCAATCATTGCATCTTAATTGATTTTCCAAAGATTATTAAAAACCCGAATGACATACGGTCACACGGGTCTTATTTTCAATACTTTAAATCTTTCTTTGGAGATCATAGATCTGTGGTCTTACAAATTTCAAAGTGGTAACGAGACTTTTAAACTAAGGCCTTACTGTCTTTGCAAACAATTGCGTAAAATTATATTCCGCAGTCAGATCCGCAAGGTTGACCACATTGTCGCCATTCAGATCCGTTGAGTTGTATCCGGCCAGAAAATGTTTTGAGTCATTGAAAACTTCAAGAAGATCATGAAGATCGGCCTGTCCGCTCTGATCCGGATCCCCGCTGTAAAACGAAGCAATGCCATCTACATCATACATATTATTGCCGTACGCCTGCGAGACAGAAGAAGTGAAATCATAATGAGTTGTGTCACCTTGTATTTCAACCGGATTTGCTGACCATGTTTCAATCGAGTTTCTGTGTTTCAGTACTATGTAATATGAGCTGCCCGAAAGTGCATTGTCAATTCCGAGATAGCCGGAGTAAAACTGCGCAAGGCTTTCCGGATAAATTTGTCCGGAGTCAATTACTTCATATGGGGCTGATGCAGATCTGAGATAAACCGCTGCTGTATCTCTTACAGGAAACATCGTATGATTATTCCAGTATAGAGAAAGTTTTTTTTGTGGATTCTGAACTGAAGTAACAACCGTGTTCGTTATCACCGGCTCATTAAAGTCAAAATAAATGTACGCCGTGCTTTTTATATTGTCGCCCAGGACAAGATCGGTCTTAGGCTTAATTCTGAATCTGATGAAGCCATGACTTCCCGGTTCATCGGCTGTACTGTCGGGAAGCATTATATCGGTGAATCTCCATTCGGCAATATTACCTTCAGTAAGCTTTAATGAATAGTCGTGACTGGCTGCGATCATTTCAATTGCCGGTACATTCATTCCCGGACTTAAAGTATCAATGACTTTGATATTAATAGCTTCTGCTGTTCCTGTATTTTGAAATCTAATTGTATATGTCAGCGGCTCTTCATCATAAACTTCCTGAGGAGTAATATTTCCGGCAGGTTCAACAGTGATATCGTTCGGGTCAAAGGAACCTCTTACAATCTCATTCATTGTATAGGCATTATCAGCAGCGACATTGTCACCGGTAATAGGAAAGATGGTCGCGTTCATTAAAACAGGTGTACTCAATGGAATAGTGCTTGGTAGATTAAAAGTTATGTTAATTTTTCTTACTTCACCAGGCTTAAGGTCAGTATAGTCCCAACTAAATGTATATGTTCCCGAATTGTATGAAGTGGGAACAGGACTTGCATTACCGGGCAGATAGTTATATTCTGAATCATAGACCATATCAACCGAACCTGCTAAAATTGTTGTACCCACATTTCTATAAATAATTTCGTATCTGATATCAAACCCGGGTCTCGGATTTCTGCTGCTATTAATCATCGTTATCCTTAGATCATTTATTGTCCCCAGAGGCACAAGTGCAAAATCATTTAATGTACTCACTTATCCGGGACCGGTAAAAGTTGCTGTTCGTATTGCAGGAGCCGTAGTGAAATAGTTTGGTACATTTGTCATGCTGACGTTATTGCTGCCTGTACCGCAGAAAAAGCTATAGTTACCCAGATAATCAGATGCCGAATTAAATAATGCAGGTGATAACTGCAAGATTCCATTAGGAAATATTAATTCATCTGCATCACGGGATCCATTATTGTTGATGTCATAAAAAATTTGTCCATGCATAAGACTCAATGGAATTCCCATACTTTCAATAATATAGCTTCCTGTCATATTTGCCTCGAAAACATTTTCAATTTCCTCCTCAAACTCTTCGATAAATTCACTATAAAATACTTTTGTTCTGTACTTGGGGGCGGTTGACGAAATATCCCAGGAGAGGTTAATATCAGAAAATGTTCCTGCGAAACTTGAAGCAGTAGTTTTAAGTCTTACTCTCCGTATCTTTGTCCCGACAACGGGATCAGAAATTGTTTGAAAACCATTCGGAGGTAAAGGATTAGTATAAAATCTGATCTGGCTCCCGGAAACATAACCTTTATGAAAAGGTTCGAATTGAAGATCAGTAATTGAGTGAAAGCTACCCGGCGCTTTGATAAGTGAGAGAGTTCCTCCGTTAGCGATTCCAGGATTGAAATTAAATATGAACTGACCTGCCTTAAAGTCAAGGTTACCGGAAACATATATATCGAAATCAATTATGTTCGGTGCGGCATATGAGAAGTTCATTGCCTTTACAGTGTAATCAGGCGCTGAATATGTGCTGCTGGTACAAAAGTTTATAAGTGTCGTCAATATGATACAAATTAAAGTTTTCATTTTTTTTGTTTTAAGATTTTTAAATTTATTTGAATTCATTTAAATAAGGTTATATACAATAAGGACGTCATTAAGATTTGTAATGCCATCACCATTTAAATCTGTTATGGGATTCCCTATAACAAAATTCGAATTGTCATTCAATACTATGTAAAAATCACTTAGATCTATGATCCCGTCAAAATTCACATCTCCGTAAATTGACATGATCTGCGATGTACCTATTCTAACGCTTGTGCTGTTTGCACTGCCGGACATATCTTCCGAATATCCGGATTGTGTAAAACATGTTACTGTTATTGTTGCTAAGAAAAACATTTTGAAAATAAAGCTAATGATCGTTTTCATGATTTTTTTTATTTTATTTTAATTGTTTTTAAAAATTTCTTTTCACTGATGTTATTTGATCAGAACCATTCTCTTTACTGAAGAAAAGG
>JBDTLQ010000076.1:0-10185 GCA_039934715.1 Ignavibacteria bacterium
TGAATTAATTAAAGTTAGAGGTTTTATTTCAAAACCAAATTTTACAAAAAAATCCAAACAGGATCAGTACTTTTATCTGAACAAAAGATTTTTTGTCAGCAAATCTCTTAACTTTGCAGTGTATACAGGCTATGATGATCTTATAGAAAAAGGAGATTACCCATCATTCTTTTTATTTATAGATATTGATCCAAGGAAAGTCGATGTGAATGTTCATCCTTCGAAGATGGAAGTTAAGTTTGAAGATGAAAGCGCTGCATTTGGTTTCGTAAGAAGAGCAGTGAAGGAAGCATTAAAGAATGCAGATATTATTTTTGAGGTAGGATTTAATAATCAGCTGAATCTTCCCGATTCACAGGAAAGCTTTCACTATAAAGAAACTCCCGAAAGCCCCAAGCCAAACTTTCCTTCTTCATTTCAGAGGAGAGATTACGAATTGCCTCAAAGAGAAAAGACCTCCGCGATCCATTCGATCTTTGAAGCAGCGAGAAAACCGGATGAATCCGAGCTCAACAGCTTTCCGGAAGAAAGACCTAATGAACAAAAAAACATATTCGAACATAACAAAAAATCGGATTCCGATAAATTCAATGTATGGCAGTATCAGTTTAAGTATATCATGTGTCAGACCGAAACAGGACTAATGATAATTGATCAGCACGCCGCTCATGAAAGGATATTGTATGAAAGAGCTTTGCTGTGGCTCAATTCACAGTCATCATTTTCACAGCAGCTTCTTATTCCCATTAAGATCAGTCTTACTAAAATTGATTATCACATAGCGACATCTCTCAGAGATGAGCTTCAGAACTTAGGATTTAATTTTAATTTATTGAAAGATGATTCCGTTGAGCTTGTGGGTGTTCCATCCGATGTAAAGATCGGGAATGAGAATAAAATATTTCAGGAGCTGATCGATCAGTATAAAGAATACGAACTAAAACTGAATTTAGAAAAGAGAGATAATCTCGCGAAGTCATTTGCCTGCCGCAGCGCTATCAAGACAGGGGATAAACTTACATTCACGGAAATGACCGGGCTGATAGATAATTTGTTCGCGTCTCAGATGCCTTACGTTTGCCCGCACGGAAGACCAACGGTGATCAGGATCACTACAGATGAACTCGACAAGAGATTCAGCAGGACCTAGTCTTAATAATTTATTTTTCGAAATTTAAAAATAAGAAATGGACATTGCATTAGGAATTTTACTGGGTATTGGACTTGCCGCAAGCTGCGGATTCAGGGTGTTTGTGCCCATGCTTGTGACGAATGTCGGATCGCTTCTTGGATACATAAAACTTTCCCAGGGATTTGAGTGGATGGGAAGCTGGATTGCGTTCGCTGCATTTCTCGTTGCGACAATAGTAGAGATCGCCGCGTTTTATATCCCTTGGCTTGATAACGCGCTCGATACGGTTTCAGGTCCACTGGCAATGATCGCGGGAACAGTTCTGACAGCTTCATTTCTAACCGACACAACTCCTTTGATACAATGGACGCTCGGAATAATTGTCGGAGGCGGTACTGCGGGAATTGTTAAAGTAGGAGCAAGCGCCGCGCGGCTTACATCAACCGCTACGACCGGCGGTATGGCAAATGCCGTTGTAGCTACTACCGAAAACATAATGTCAACGGTATTGTCTGTACTTTCGTTTATTATACCTGTCGTGACAGCGTTCGTTGTTTTTCTTATAATAATTTATCTTATCAGAAAATTCTGGAATTTCAAAATGAGAGGAGCGGCTGTTAAGGTGAGGGAGTAACTTAACAGAACTTTATTATAGATCGAGAGCGCGTCTGTGATAATTGATCTGACCTACATGATATGCCATGTGTGATATCAGTCTTGAAATTTCAAAACCAATTGTAGACTGTCCGCCAAAGTCATCAAGCGGATAAATTTCATCAAACCTTTGCGGTGTAAGACCGTCAAAAACTTTTTCTATCATACTTTTCGTTTCATCAATCTGATCCATCAACTCTTCTCTACTGACATTCTTTTTTGAAAATTCAAGCGGCCTGTTTCTTATGTATCCCGTTTTTCCCAAAGCTTCGCCGAGATAGTTATTAAGGTTGCCGCAAATATGAAGGCATAAGTTTCCCGGAGTGTTAGTGATCCCGCCTGCAAGCTTCCAAAGATCCTCTTCATTTTTGTAAAGAGAAATTTCTTCTTTAAGCTGATCTAAAAAATGAAGATAGAGCTGTTTGTTTGTATTCATAATTATAATGATATTAAAAAATTCCGGGATATGTACCCGGTTCTGCTTCATGCATCATTTCGTAGACCTCTTCGAATACGTCTTCAGCATTTGGTTTTGAAAAATAATCACCGTCAGTTCCGTAAGCAGGACGATGAGCCTTTGCAGCAAGGCATTTCGGGGGTGAATCCAAAAATCTGTAACCGCCGTCCCTGTCAATCACGTTCTGCATCATGAAAGCAGATGCGCCTCCCGGAACATCTTCATCGAGAAATAAAATCCGGTTTGTTTTCTTTAATGATTCAAGAATTATTTTATTTATATCAAACGGAAGCAGTGTCTGCACATCTATCAGCTCGCATGAAATATTAATATCATTTAATTTTTTAACTGCATCCCTTGCAATGTCAACACACGCGCCGTAAGTCACGATCGTGATGTTCCTACCTTCTGTCAATACTTCGGGCACTCCGAGCGGAATGCAGACTTCACTTAAATTTTCCGGCAGCCTTTCTTTCAATCTGTACGCGTTAAGTCTTTCAACAATAAGTGCCGGTTCATCGGATCTTAATATCGTATTATAAAATCCCGCGGCTCTTGTCATATCTCTCGGCACACAGACATGAACTCCGCGGAAGCAGTTTATTATTGTTCCCATCGGTGAACCGGAATGCCAGATGCCTTCAAGACGATGTCCGCGTGTTCTTATTATTAAAGGAGCTTTCTGACCGCCCACTGTTCTGTACTGAAGACATGCAAGATCGTCGCTGATGATCTGCAGACCATACAGAAGATAATCTAAATACTGTATCTCTATTATTGGGCGCAAACCTCTCAGCGCTGCACCAATTCCCTGCCCGACTATTGTTGCTTCACGAATACCTGTATCAGTCAATCTGAGCTCGCTGTATTTCGCCTGCAATCCCGCCATTCCCTGATTCACATCACCAAGTTTTCCGAGATCCTCACCAATTGCAAAGATCCTCGGATCTCTTTCAAAAGCGGAATCAAAAAAAGCATTAAGAACTTCTCTTCCATCCAGAACTTTTGAATCTGCATTGTACACGGGTTTAACTTCCTTAACATTCATCGCGGATTCTTTCGACTCGCTCATCAGGTGCGAACTATATCTCCGGTTATTATCCTTCTTATAATTTATTCTCCAGTCCTTTAATTTCTCAATCGCTCCAGAACTTTCACCGTTTGAGATTATAAGAACTTTACTGACTGCTTCTGAAATTACTTTCCTGTTATTGTCGAGTGATCTTTTTAGATCTTCAATGATCTTATTAATATCCTCAGCTCTTTTACTTTCTTTTGCTATTTCAGAAAATAAATTTCTGACTTCTTCGTTTTCTTTTTTTATTGGTTTAATGTATTCGTCCCATGCTTCAAGCTGCATCTTTTTCACAAAATCTTTTGCTTCAGCTTCGATCTTATCCAGTTCAGCCTCATCCGCGATCGCGTTCGCGAGCATCCACTTTCTCATCTGTACTATGCAGCAATATTCCTTTTCCCATTCGAGCCTTTCTTTGGATTTATATCTTTCATGTGAACCTGAAGTAGAATGTCCCTGCGGCTGTGTGACTTCCTGCACATGGAATATCGCAGGTATATGTTTTTCACGGACAACTTTGATACCTTCTTCATACATTGATATCAGAGAAGGATAATCCCATCCCTTAGCTGTATAGATCAAAAATCCCTGACCGGTCTCTTCATCGTACTCAAATCCTTTAAGCACTTCGGAAATATTTTCCTTCGCGATCTGATATTTGCTCGGAACAGAAATTCCGTAACCGTCATCCCAGATCGAGACAGCCATCGGGATCATCAGTACAGCAGCGGCGTTCAGAGCTTCAAAGAACATGCCCTCAGCACAGCTCGCGTTGCCAATCGTTCCGAATGCGACCTCGTTTCCTTTATTTGTAAAACCTTTCATGTCATGAAGCTGCTTGTTATTTCTGAAAAGTTTTGAAGCGTATGCAAGTCCGACAAGTCTTATCATCTGGCTAGCGGTCGGAGAAATGTCTGATGAAGTATTTTTCATCTCCATCAGATTTTTCCATTCACCTTTGTCATCAAGCAGCCTGCTTGCAAAGTGCCCGTTCATGGAGCGGCCACCTGACGCAGGTTCATGCTTAAGATCAGTGTCTGCGTACATCTGCGAGAAAAATTCCTTTACATTTGATATTCCTGCGGCGAAAGCAAAGGTCTGATCGCGGTAATATCCCGATCTGAAATCTCCGTTTTGAAAAACTTTTGCCATCGCTATCTGGGCAACTTCTTTTCCGTCTCCGAATATTCCGAACTTTGCCTTTCCCGTTAATACTTCTTTTCTTCCAAGAAGGCTCGCCTGCCTGCTTTCATTTGCAAGTTTATAGTCAGCAAGAACTTCCTTCTTATACTCTTCAAATGTAGGCTTTCCGTTCAACGATACTTTGGTTTGTTTTTTCATAATGCCGGCAGTATGTGTTTTTCTTTGATCTTAATTTACTCATTATTGAAGAAAGGATAAATATAAATTCTAAGACTTACCCTTCAGCTATTAACAGCCACAAATTAACACTTATTTGACACGAATTTTTTTTATGATGATTATAAATTCATTTATCATTTAATGCACAAAATTGTTTTTTCAACCAAAGTTCAAAAAAAAATGTTTATTCCGAAAATAATTCGAGCCAATTCGTGTTAATTCGTGGCAAAATAATTCATGTTAATTCGTGGCAGTGGCAAAAAAAACCCGGAGGATGTCCGGGTTATAAAAAAAAATATTAAAGAGTTTACTTAAGGAATATTTAATTCCTGCCCTACATTGATCTTATCAGGATTTGAAATATTATTTGCCTTAGCAATATCCATATACTTGTTAGCGTCTCCGTAGAATTCTTTTGAGATCTTGCTCAACGTATCACCTGACTTCACTACATATTTCTTGCCGGTTTCGCCAAGACCTTTACCGCCGTCGCTAGTAGGAGCCGCTGCGGACTCATTTTCATTGCTGTCCATTGTAATGTCAGCTGAAATGTCCGAAGGATTTTCTCCCCCGATCTCTTTGATCTTGTTCCAAACAGCATTCTTTTCATTTGGGCCTTTTACTGTTGCCGAAACTTTAAGAACTCCTCCGTCTTCATTGACTGACAGATTTCTTCCTCCCGATTGATTGATTGAATCAATCACTGCCTTGTATTTTTCCTGTAGTGCCATTTCCTGCTCCTTTATATTTAATATTTAATAAAATTTTAAATTTGGGTAGACTGATCAATCCCTGACTGCTTTAGCTGCGCCTCTTCCCTTTATCAACCTGTATATTCCAAGCAAAACCAAAGCTCCCAATACTGAAGCTATGAAACCTGCGGACTCACCTTCGTGATACCATCCTATCATTCTACCCAGCCATGTGAACAATAACGCGCCGGCTATACCGATCAGCATTGTTACAATGATCCCTCCGGGATCTTTACCGGGCATAATTAGTTTTGCCAGAGCACCTGCTATCAAACCAATGATAGCACTCCATATTAATGACATCATAAAATTGTCTCCTTTAAATTAAGTTAATGAAAATATTTATTTAGTGGTTTACTTAATATAAAAATTATCCGGATAAATAAGTACGTCAAACGTCAAACGTCAGACGCGAGACGCAAGATCAAATTTCAAATTTCAAATTACAAATTTCAAATGCAAGAATGCAGTACCCAATACTCAATACTCAATACTTAATACCTAATCCTAATACCTCAAAACACCAAATACCCTTTTAACTTTAATAAACTCTCTCATAATGTTATATTTGATAAATTCATTTAATGTCTACAAATCTTTTAGGTGATTCGATTCAGATCAAGGAGATCAACGGAACAATCAAGCAGGTTGCGCCGACTGACGTAAGTGTTCTTATAACAGGTGAGAGCGGTTCAGGAAAAGAAGTTGTCGCTAACTCAATTCATGAATCAAGCAAGCGCGGGGATAAGCCGTTCATTGTAGTTAATTGCGGTGCTATTCCCGAAGGAATAATTGAAAGTGAATTGTTCGGACATCAGAAAGGTTCATTCACCGGAGCCATTGAAGACAGACGCGGTTATTTTGAGCTTGCCGATAAAGGCACGATATTTCTTGACGAGATCGGTGACATGCCTTTTGCAACTCAGGTAAAATTTCTCCGGGTAATTGAAACCGGAGAGTTTATGAAAGTCGGCGGCAACAAGAATATAAATGTTGACGTCAGGATCATTGCCGCGACAAATAAAGATCTTGCCGAAGAAGTTTTGCATAAGAATTTTCGTGAGGATCTGTATTACAGATTAAGATCGATCAATATTTATATCCCTCCTCTCAGGGAAAGAAGATCTGATATTAAGATCCTGTTTGATAGTTTCACTGAAAATTATTGTAAAGCGAATAATATCTCATTTAAAGGAGTGGATGAGAACGCGATGAATTTTATTTTAAACTACAACTGGCCGGGAAATGCAAGAGAGCTTAAGAATTTTTGTGAAAGCATAATTGTATTATATCCCGAAAGAAAGATCACCG
Source organism: Ignavibacteria bacterium (assembly GCA_039934715.1). Lineage (GTDB taxonomy): Bacteria > Bacteroidota > Ignavibacteria > Tepidaquicellales > Tepidaquicellaceae > JAGPCH01. The sequence continues at coordinate 6,744 of JBDTLQ010000076.1, forward strand.
TTGAAGATGTAAAGAAGCATCTTCAGATCGATAGTAATGAACCGGGCAGATCCCTTCCAATGCTGTTCAACAGACCCAAGGATAATCTTGATAAAGATTTTCTTTTCAGGGCTTTACTGGAATTGAAATCCGATATTATTGATATTAAAAATTTTCTAAGGTCAGGTGATATAAAAAACAGCGGCAATGAAAATGGAAGAAATGATTTCTCAATATCAAAAGATAAATTCATGAATATGACAATGGATGATATTGAAAAGGAAGCTATTGTATACCTGCTTCGCAATAATTTCTGGAATGTTGAAAAAGTGGCTGACATTTTAAAACAAACCAAGAGAAACATTTACAAAAAGATGAAGCAGTATAATATCAATAAAGAAGAGCAATGGTGAATATCTTCAGAGTGTTCGTTGTATTGATCAGTTGCCTGAGCATTGTTAGCTGCGGTGTTTACGGATTCAGGGGCAACAATCCTCCTCGGGGAATTAACTCAGTAGCAGTTCCTACATTCGGAGATGTCAGCGGTTTTTCCGCACCGACCCTTGATGATGATTTCACGCAGCGCCTGAAGGATAAGATCATAGGTGACGCTACTTTCCGGATCGCCGATAAGAACATTGCTGACGCTATCTTAAGATGCACAATTACAAATGTAAGGGATGAAGCTGTAGTAATATCCTCAGGTGAAAATGTAGCAAGAAGAAAAATTACAGTAACTGTAAGTGTGACCTTTGAAAATCTGAAGACCCAAAAAAAAATATGGGAAAAGAATTTTGAAAACTTTGGCGAGTATAATTCATCCAATGATTCATTTTCCCAAAGGGCGGAAGGACTCGTGGCTGCAATCGAAAGAATAAGCGAGGACATTCTGATAGATCTTACATCCAATTGGTGAACCGGTCTTTTCTCGGGATCCTGATTTTAAAATATAAATAAAAATTTATTGACTGTAGAAAGTATAATATTAGCCGCGTATATCATCTCGCTCACAATTCTTTTCTTTTTCGGAGCTCATGGCTTCAACATGATCTATTATTATTTTAAGACCTTTAGTAAAAGAACAATTGATCTTAACGAAGAGGATTTTTTCATGGCGGAATATCCAACCGTTACAATTCAGATCCCGTTGTATAACGAACAGTATGTCATTACAAGACTTATAGATTCTGTTTTGAGAATGGATTATCCGAAAGATAAACTTGAAGTACAGATACTTGACGACTCTACCGATGAATCTACAAAAATAATTACCGAACACATAAAAAAATATCTGGACAACGGGTTTGATATCACTCATATTCACAGGACCAACCGTGATGGCTATAAGGCCGGCGCTTTGAAGGCAGGCCTTGAAACAGCCAAGGGAGAATTCGTAGCTGTGTTTGATGCCGATTTTATTCCAAGAAAAAAATTTCTAAAAAGAACCATTCCCTATTTTTCCAAAAATCCGAAACTCGGACTCGTGCAGACCAGATGGGAGCATCTCAACCGTGAATATTCACTGATGACAAAAACTCAGGCGATCGCGCTTGACGGACACTTTGTAATTGAACAGGCAGTGCGAAACCGCGCGGGCTTTTTTATTAACTTTAACGGGACTGGCGGAGTCTGGAGAAAGGAATGTATATTTGACGCGGGCAACTGGGAAGCTGACACTCTCACTGAAGATCTTGATCTGTCATACAGAGCGCAGATGAAAGGCTGGGAATTTAAATATCTTGTCAACTTCACATCACCTGCCGAGCTTCCTTCGGATATAGGCGCATTAAAATCACAGCAATTCAGATGGACCAAAGGCGCGATCGAAACCGCAAAGAAAATTTATCCGGCTGTCCTGAGATCCAACATACCGGTGAAACTAAAGTTCCAGTCGTTCATTCATCTTTACAGCAACCTCGCGTACCCGTTCATATTGCTGGCAGCAATACTTAATCTGCCGGTCATGCTGATCAAGCTTAACGGAGGATATGATGCTATCTTTAAGATCATGTCGGTTTTTGTTTTCGCATTCATCAGCTCGTTTGTATTTTATCTTTATTCACAAAAGGATGTTTATCCCGACTGGCAGAAGAGGATCATATATCTTCCGGTTTTCCTCGCGGGCAGCATGGGATTCTCCGTTAATAATACCAAAGCGGTATTCGAAGGTTTGCTTGATAAGAAAAGTGAATTTGTCCGTACTCCGAAGTATCAGATAATGAATAAGAATGATTCATGGGCGGGAAAGAATTATGTAAATAAAAAATTACCATTTACGACTTACATTGAAGCGCTGCTTGCAGTTTATTGTTTCGCCGGAGTTGTGATCGCCATCGCGACAGCACAGGTAGCGGCGGTTCCTTTTCAGCTGATGTTCTGCGGGGGGTTCGCCACAATCTCAATATTGTCGATCAGACAGGTAATAATTTCAAATAGAATAAAATCACAAAGGCTCGTATTAGATGCAGAATAATTTTGATAAATATACACTGAAGATAAGATCTAAGCTCGACGAAAATTTTCTCTCCCCTCTTTTCATTCGTCTGGCAAATCTTCTATACGCTAATGAGCAATACGAAGAGTGCATCTCCGTCTGTAAAACAGGTCTCGAAATTTATCCCCACTATCTCACGGCAAAATTAATTTTGCTCAAAGCTTATCTGAAGGCGGAATATCTCAACGAAGCCGAAATACTTTTCAATGAGATCAGATCAAAACTTCCAAACAAAGAAATGGTTTCAAAGCTGCAGGCAAACATTCAGAATTTAAAGACCATCTCACGTCAGGAAAAAATTTATTACTTTAAATCACCTAAAAATAAATTTGATTTTAAATCTTTCGGAAAGAAGTTTCATCTCGAGGAAGATCTGTTTTCGGAATTATCAATAGATAATTTATTTGATGATGCTTACCGGAAAAAGATACTTAACGAAAAAGGGTTCAGGAACTTTCTCGAGAGGTTCGATGAATTTCATTTCGATGTAAATTCTTCCTCCGCGGGAAAAATCAATACTGATCTTCAAAAAGCCCAGACAGCTGCTTCTAACTCAGAAGATCTTCTTGGCAAGATAAAGATCATTACTGAAACACTTGCAGATATTTATGCGGGACAGGGAAATTACAAGGAAGCATTTGACGCCTACAATATTCTTATCCGTGCGGGATCAGTAAACTCAAAACGCATTGAAGAAAAACTCAATGAGCTTGAAAGGAATATGCTGAAGAATGATAAGATCTAAATCAGTTTATAGTTTATAGTTTATTAGTTTATTAGTTTATTAGTTAATTAGTTAATTAGTTAATTAGTTAATTAGTTAAACTCCATACTCTCCATACTCTTTATACACTTTATACACTTTATACACTTTATACACTCTATACACTCTATACACTCTATACACTCTATATACTCTATACACTCTATACACTCTATACACTCTATACACTCTATACACTCTATACA
>JBDTLQ010000077.1:0-10161 GCA_039934715.1 Ignavibacteria bacterium
TTTGCTCTGCGAAGCGGGTCAGATGTCAGACGAATATACGATTAAAAAACTAGTTTTCTAATTTTCACAAATAAAAAATTTCACAAAAATTTAAAGATAATAAATCATGAAAAACATAAAACTTTTGATCTTTGCGGGGATGATCACACTGCTATTATCTTTTGTAGTAGAGTCAGATAATAGTTTAATCTCATCTTACAAAAAAATTAACGCGAATAACATAACAACATATTTTAAGAACACGGGTGAATTCAATAATAATTTCGAAACAGGAGGTCCGGGATTCGAATGGGCAGACGGAAGGTATGCAAGGCTGATCTCCCGTTTAGTAATTGGAGCTGTATCAGGAACAGACACGCTCATTTCAATTGGAGGAGAATTTCAGCCGGGTTACATCGATATCAACGGCAATACAAACGGAAGGGAAGATTCCGCTTACAGAGTCTATAAGATCATTAAAGGTGATACAACCGGTTCGGATTATCTGAACTGGCCTTCGGGACAGGGTGCTTATGTAAGAGATAACGGTAAGCCTTTTGTCATCGGAGATCAGTCATTGTTTTCCGCATACACTGACGGATATTCCGACGCTCACATGTTCAATGCTCCTTTAAAAGCGGACATACTGGAAACAGACTGGGCATTCGACTTATATGGGCCAATGGGAAATGCTGTGTTCTCTGAATTCAGGATCATAAACAGAAGCACTTCGGTTTGGTATGACTTTTATGCAGGGATTTATACGGACGATCAGTTAGATGAAGAAAATGATGATGAAGTATGCAACGACAGCGCGCTTAACATTGGATATACTTTTAACAGTGATAACATTTCTTACGGCAGTGCACCGCCTGCAGTTGCTTTTGATGTAATGTCAGGCATGGCAGAATTTACTGGAAACAGTGAAGACTCAGTTGTTATTTACAGACCATATACTTCCAATAACAGAATCGTTAAGAGAGGTTATAAAAATTCATATCTCTCTTCATTCAATCCTCTCTTGAACATGAACCCGGTAATTGGTGATCCTATCAACACAAGAGAGTATTATAATTTGATGTCCGGTTTAAAAAAGGACGGCAGTATCTGGATCAATCCTTCTAACAATTTACCAACAAGATTTCCATGTGTAAATCTCGGCGGAGGTGATTATAGATTTATGATCAGCTCCGGTCCTGTTACCGTTTATCCCGGAGACACACAAACATTTATCATAGGACAGGTAATAGCCAGAGGAGCTAATAACCTTGCAAGTATAGCTGCTTTGAGATCAAGTGCCGGGCTGATTAATAATCAGTTCAGAAGTAATTTTAATACAACCTTTATAAATGATCCGCCTATAATAAATATTCCCGATAACTATGAGCTCTATCAGAATTTTCCCAATCCATTTAACCCTTCAACAAAAATAAAATTCAGTGTAGCTGTTTCAGGCAATATTAATCTTACAGTTTATGATATTAACGGGAAAGAAGTAAAAGTTCTGGCTAATGGATTCTATGAAGCAGGAGATAAGGAAGTTACATTCGATGGTGCCGGTCTCCCGAGCGGTGTTTATTTTTACAAACTGACAATTAAGAATTTATCGTCAACTTTAAAAATGATATTAATGAAATAAAAATTGTTCTTTGAATAATTTTTGCGGGGAATGAAAGCTACCGTCGTTAGCTAACTCACGATTCGCAAATCCATAAGAAGTCTTCGCTGAGGGTCGAAGACTTCTTTTTTTATTTTAAATTTTAAAATATTTACCACTAAGGCTCAAAGGCACAAAGTTTTTTTGTTTTTTGAATAGCAAAAAAATTTTACTTGGCCTCTAAGAAAATTTTAAACCATGCAGACACCATGGCACTAAGTTATAAAAAAGTTTTCTTGTGTCTTTGAGGTTTGTCTTAAAAAAGTTAAGCAGAAAAAAGGCTTTCTTAGTGTCTTTGAGCCTTGGTGGTGAAAATATGTCAGATAAATATTTTTTTTATTGAAAGAATTTGTTAACTTATTAAAACTTAATTCTTCGAAATGAAAAACTTTTTATTGACTTTATTAATACTTCTCCAGACATTCTTTATCTCATATACTTCATTCGCGCAATGGTCGTCAGACCCGGCGGTTAATTTACAAGTATGCGATGTAAGCGGTGAACAGGTCCTGCCCAAGATAGCAAATACAAAAGACGGCGGTTCATTTATTTGCTGGTTTGATAACAGGAACGGAAGCTACACGGTGTATCTGCAAAAAATAAACGCGCTTGGTGTAAAGCAATTTGCACCTGACGGTTTATTAGTGAGCAGCTTTCCTCAGAGCTCTTCGCTAGTTGATTATGACATGATCTCCGATGACAGTAATAATGCGATCATTGCTTTCACAGATCTCCGCAATGGAAGTAATATTAATCCTTTTGCATACAAGATCAGTTCGCAGGGAGATTTTCTCTGGGGAAGCGGTGTCATGCTTAGCAATGACGGGATTGCATATCAGGCAAATCCAAAAGTAATAAAAACTTCGGATAATAATTTTATATTTACATGGATATTCGGATCTTCTCCAAACGCTATCGCATTTCAAAAATTATCTCCCTCAGGTGTAAAGTTATGGGGTGGAGGCAGTCCGGTTTTTCTGACGGGTGCGGGATCTGAAAATTTTACATATCCTGCAATTGTTGCCTCGGATAACGGAACTTCGATCGCAATGTGGTCGGGTTACTCAGGCTCATTTATCAATCCGCTAAATTATAAATTGTATTCACAAAAATTTTCATCAACAGGAGCATTGGTATGGAAGGATACAGTTTACAATCTGGGAAGAGTTACCGGATTCTTTGTTCCAAAGATATTTACAGATGACAATGACGGAGCTTTGTGTGTCTGGCAGGACGACAGAAATGCTGTAAATGTGCAAAGCACATTTGTTCAGCACTACACTTCTGCCGGAACAAAATTATTTCCTGTAAACGGAACTGAAGCATCGACGATGAATGACTTTAACAAGTTTGATGCATGTGCGGCATATATGAAATCAACAGGTGAAACTTATTTAGTCTGGAAGCACGCGAATAGTCTCCAGAGTTCTTTCGCGATATACGGACAAAGATTATCTACGGGAGGAACGAGAATGTGGACTGATGACGGCAAACAGCTGGTATCATTCAGCAATGATTCATACATTAATCAGCTCTGCTTTATTAAAGACACAAGCATGACAGCGGCTTACAATAAAAGTATTTTCGGAAGCGCTGACAATGTTCAATTCGCTTTCATGACAAACCGCGAAGGTGCTCTTGGATGGGGCGGAACAGTAAAGGAGATCGGTAATATCACGGGAGGAAAATCTAAAATTGTGGGAGCTATAGATGCGAACGGGATGACGAAAATAGCATGGTCTGATGAGAGAAGCGGTGCAGACGGAATTTACGCGCAGAACATCAATTTCGACGGGACACTTGGAAATCCAACGGGTATAGGAAATACAAACGGCGCGGTACCTGTGTCTTTTAATTTATCCCAGAATTATCCTAATCCATTCAATCCGAAAACGATAATACATTATGAAATAAAAGGACCCGCATATGTTTCTTTGAAAGTTTACAATGCACTCGGTAATGAGATCGAAAGTCTTGTTAATGAAAAACAAAATGCCGGCACTTATGAAATAACTTTTGATGGAGTGAGCCTGGCAAGCGGTGTATATTTTTACAGATTGAATGCGGGTGAATTCAGTGAAACGAGGAGAATGGTTTTAGTTAAGTGATTTTAGATTTTTGCCATTTGGGATTTGGGATTGCGAATTTGGGATTTGTAATTGACGATTGACCTGCCATAGGGAGGCGAGCGTTTGACGTGAAGTTTCAAATTAAAAAGAATATTGACAGTTTATTTTAAAAATAATTTAATTTGAATTCAGAAAGCTCCAGATATAGCAGACAAATTATTTTAAAAGAGATAGGAGCAGAAGGACAGGAAAAGCTTTTGCATTCCAAAGTACTTGTTGCAGGTGCAGGCGGATTGGGGTGTCCGGTACTTGCTTATCTCGCGGCAGCGGGAGTGGGAACACTCGGAATACTTGATTATGATGTTGTTGAGAGGTCAAATCTTCACAGACAAATATTTTATAATGAATCTCAAACAGGCCTTCCAAAGGCAGAAGCGGTTTTAGAAAATCTTAACGAGCTGAATTCTGAAATAAACTATAATGTGCATAACAATTTTCTTAATTCAAAAAACGGATTTGAAATAATAAAGGATTATGATATTGTAGTTGACGCAACTGATAATTTCAAAGCGAGATATCTTATCAATGATATATGTGTAATTCTAGATAAGCCTTTCGTCAGTGCTTCGGTAAATAAATTTGAAGCTCAGATAATGGTTTTAAATTATAAGAATGGTCCTACCTACCGGTGCATATTTCCGGAAATACCATCTTCAAAGTCTTTAATGAATTGCGAAGAAAGCGGAGTGATAGGATCGCTGTGCGGAATTGCCGGCAGTATTCAGGCGACAGAAGTTTTGAAGATCATACTTGAGGCAGGCAATGTTCTTTCAGGCGAAATGCTTGTTATCAATTCGCTGAATATGGAATTCAGAAAATTAAAAGTAAGCAGAACGATAACAGTTAACATTTAACAGTTAGCTGTTAGAATTTGGGATATACGATTCACGACTGACGATTGACCATTGACCATTGACCATTGACGATTGACGATTGACCATTGACCATTGACCATTGACGATTGACGATTGACGATTCACGATTCACCATTGACCATTGACTATTCATGATTGACGATTGACTATTGACCATTTACCCTCATCATTGAAATGAATATTGAGCATAAATATTTTATAAGAGGCAAGATAGAACCCATTTTCATCGCAAATGAAATTGAAAAGCATAGCATTAAAACCGGCATTGGTGCTCATTCAATCTTTCTAGGGCAGGTGAGAAGCGATGAGATCGATTGTGGAAGAGTCTCAAAGATAATTTATTCGGCTTATCTTGCAATGGCTGAAAAAGAGATCAGCAGGATCCGTGAAGTGATCCTTGGTAAGTATGAACTGAAGTGTCTGCATGTTTATCATAGTCTGGGAGAAGTTCTTGCAGGTGAAATTTCATTTTTTGTATTTGGTTCAATGTCACACCGTGATAATATATATCAGGCAATAGAGGAAACGGTGAATATGGTGAAGAGGGAAGTACCTATCTGGAAGAAGCAGTTGACAATTGACAGTTGAAAGTTGAAAGTTAAAAGTTAAAAGTTGAAAGTTGAAAGTTGAAAGCTGAAATCTAAAATCTAAAATCTAAAATCTAAAATCTAATACTCGATACTCAATACTCAAAAATGATCGACATAACACATAAGATCGATACTTTGCGTGAGGCAACTGCTAAAGCAGTTATTTCTGTAAGCGGTAAAAGCATTGCTGCAATCAAAAATAAATGTGTACCTAAAGGTGATGTATTTACTTCAGCAAAGATCGCGGGTCTGCTTGCGATAAAAAATACAAGCAGTGTACTTCCGCATTGTCATCCTATTCCTGTTGAATATGCGGACTTTGAATTTAACATAAGAAAAAATAATCTCATAGAGATAGTTGCCGGGGTGAAGACGATCTATAAAACAGGATGTGAGATGGAAGCGCTTCACGGGGTTTCTGTCGCTGCGCTTACTATTTATGATATGCTCAAGCCGATCGACAAGAATATTGAGATCGGGAATATTGTTTTGCTGAAAAAGTCCGGAGGTAAATCCGATCTGCGATCTTATTATGATTCAGACATTGATGCCGCTGTACTGATCATCTCGGATTCTGTTTTTGCAAAAAAGAATAAAGATCAGTCAGGAAAATTCATTAAAGAAAAACTCGGTACATTCGGTATTGATGTAAAAAATCCTGAAATTATCCCGGATGAGGCAGATGCAGTTCAGAAAAGTATTAATCAATTAGTTAAGAAAAAGATGGATCTAATAATTACAACAGGCGGTACGGGTTTTTCAAAACGTGACATAACTTCAGGCGCGGTACGGTCTCTGCTTGATGAAGAGATCACGGGTGTGATGGAGTTTGCAAGAGCTTATGGACAGGAGAGAATGCCCTACGCGATGCTTTCCGGCGGGGTCGCGGGATTTAAAGTCAATACGCTCATACTTACCTTTCCCGGATCACTCAACGCGGTCAGGGAATATATGAATTCATTGTTTCCATATGTACTTCATCTGTTCAAAGTCAGAAAAGGATTTAAGCACTAAGTCCTGCTTAGTTTTTTTTACCACTAAGGTCACTAAGTAGACAAAGTATTATCAAAAAAGCACAACTCTCTTTTATCTGTTTAATTCATTTAGTTAAGAAAAAATCTAAACCATACTTACATTATCTTCTTACTGTTGCTTCTATCAATCCGAACGGTTCATCTGTTGGAATAAAAATTTCATTCTTATTCTCCATATTAAATTGTTCCAGGTTAAAGAGATGATAATGTTTGTTAGGCATTGTCATTGTTATCTCTGTAATATCTGTAATTGTTTCAATTACGTTTTTTCCGATCTCATAAAGTGTCTGCTGAACCGACAGGCTGTGATGCTCAGCAAAAGTTTTAAGAATGATATTCCGCACTTTGCCGGACATTGAAAAATAACTTACTTCCTGATCCACATACTTCCATATTGTTTTTATACTTGTTGAAAACACCCTGTCATCTGTTTCTTTTAATTTCGTAAATTTATCTTTGACATAATTTTCAAAACCTGATCCTGTTGTTTTAAGTAGAAGCAGATCTGTAATTCCCGATACAACGGAGACGCCATTTTTGTCGGCAGTGATCTTTGCAGTTCGCTTCTCATTGCCGGCACTTATAAAAGAGTGGTCATGATTTTTGTTGTCATCGACCATTATCCTGTTCCATAATTTCTCTTCAATGCCGATCTCAGTTTTCGAAACCTGTTTGTTGTTATCAAGAAAATATTTCGCGAGAAATGTTCCGAACTCTTCAATTGAATTTACCGGCTGATCTTTGGCAAGAGCGTAAACTGTATTCTTCATTGTATCTGTCGGTAGAACCTTGGTATTATCGCCTTCGGTGTGAACTTTTTCAAAGTCGCCCTCAAGCTGAACACTCACGGTCATTTCGATTATCTCATGAACTTTAGTATCGCGCTTAACTTTCAACACACGTATTCCCGACTTGCCGTAATTGTTTTTTGAAATGATGACTGACATGTAATTTTATTTTTTATAAATATAACCGTTACTGAAGAATATTAATATTGTAAATGATATCAACGATTCTTGAACGCGGATAACGCTGATCTAACGGATCTTCACGGATCCCATCTTTAAGTTATGAATTGAAATTCCTGTATCTAAAATAAAAATCCGGCTTCTTCCGCTAAATCCGTATTATCTGTGTTCAGTTCTTTCAAAAGGTCAAATGGTTTGTTATTCAATGTCTCAGAAATTATTTTTGCCTTATGAAATTGGCTTTGAAAAGTAAGAAAGTATTGACCGTGAATGGTTTGAGAGAGGGTCTGATATTAATTGAAAACGGGATCATTGCAGAAGTAGTGGACTACGATCAAAAAGTTGATTGCATTGTAACAGATCATGACGAACTTGTAATAATGCCGGGACTGACTGATACACATGTACACATCAATGAGCCGGGCAGGACAGAATGGGAAGGATTTGAAACAGCGACAAAGTCGGCAGCAGCAGGAGGCATTACTACCTTGGTTGATATGCCGCTCAATAGTTCTCCGGTAACAACCACTCCCGGGAATTTCAGAAAAAAATTTGAAGCTGCCAAAAATAAATTATATGTTGACTGTGGATTTTACGGAGGCGTGATACCGGGAAATCAAAATGAACTCGAAGGATTGATGAACAGCGGCGTTCTTGGTTTTAAAGCGTTCATGATTCATTCGGGCATCGATGATTTTCCTGATGTGAACGAAGAGGATATCAGAAAGGCCATTAAGGAAATTTTAAGGGTCTCACAACAGAAGGGTTCTGCACAAATTCCTTTGCTTGTACACGCGGAGATAGATTGCGGATGCGAAAGAAAAGATAATTACAGTGAACTTTCTTTTGATTCATTTTTATCTTCAAGACCTGAAGAGTGGGAAAATAAGGCGATAGAATTACTGATAAAGCTCAGCAGGGAATTTGATTTTCATATTCACATAGTTCATCTTTCTTCATCAGAATCAATTCCACTTATCAGGGCGGCGAAGAAAGAAGGATTGAAAATTACTGTTGAGACCTGTCCCCATTATTTATTTTTTTCATCTGAAGAAATATCGGATCTTTCAGACAACGACACAAGATTTAAATGTACGCCTCCGATCAGAAACAATGACAGCAGAGAAAAGCTTTGGAGCGCTGTGAGGGATGGTTTAATTGATCTTATTGTCAGTGATCATTCTCCATGCAGTCCTGAATTGAAAGTCATGGCTGAAGGAAATTTTGAAAAGGCCTGGGGCGGTATTTCAAGCCTGCAGCTTGGTCTTCCGGCTGTATGGACCGAAGCGAGAAAAAGAGGATTTGATGTTTCGGATATATCGAGACTAATGAGCAGGAATACTTCATCATTCATTGGACTTGGCAAAACAAAAGGAAGAATTGAAAAAGGTTTTGCGGCTGATCTGGTTGTATTTGATCCTGATAAGAAATTTACCGTTGATGAAAACAAATTATTTCACAGACACAAAGTAACACCCTATTCCGGAAGAGAGCTTTATGGTGTGGTCAATACAACATATCTTCGTGGAGAAAAAATTTATGATCACGGTGAAATTGTTTCCGGTCCAAAGGGGAAAATAATTGTGAATAAGTGATTTAATGAGTTTGTGTACTTTAACATTATACTGATTAAAAAAATAATATGGAACAAAACATTTCAGCTTCGGCTTTTTCGGGACTTATTGATCTTGCATCAGAAAAGAACGGTGGTAAGGCCCTCATGGCAAGCGATGAGTTTTTTGCGCCAAAAGAAAATCTTCTGAAAGAGGGGAGAGGGATTTTTATTCCGGATAAATTCACGGAGTTTGGAAAATGGATGGACGGATGGGAATCGCGTCGAAAGAGAGTGCCGGGTTTTGACTGGTGCATCATTAAGCTCGCTGCATCGGGTACGATCAAAGGACTGGACATTGACACGAATCATTTTCTCGGTAATCATCCGCCTTATGCTTCAGTTGAAGCGTGCTTTATTGAAGAAGGTCCAGATACAGAAGAGTATTTATCAGGCACTGTCAAATGGACTGAGGTACTGCCGGGATCACCGTTGAATCCGGGTTCGCAGAATTTATTTCCGGTTACGAGTTCGGAGAAATGGAATTATGTAAGATTGAATATTTTTCCTGACGGAGGAGTCGCGAGGTTCAGAGTTTACGGAGAGATAGATATGGATAAGATCACTTCAAAAAAAGGTGAGATGATCGATCTCGCTGCCTTGCTTAACGGAGGAAGAGTGCTTGTCTGCAATGATATGTTCTTCGGATCCAAGGATAATCTCATCTCACCCGGACGCAGCAAAAATATGGGAGACGGATGGGAAACAAAAAGGAAGAGAATTCCCGGTTATGACTGGACAATATTAAAACTTGCTACTGCCGGTGAAATAAAAAAAATAATTGTTGATACAAATTTTTTCAAAGGCAATTTTCCGGACAGCTGCTCCATTGAAGTATGTTACAAGCCGGACCTAAGTGATGATTCGGTCACTAATCCGGACATTGAATGGAAAGAACTGCTGACTAAAACAAAACTCAAAGGAGATCATGAAAATACTTTTGAGAAAGAGATCAAAAAAACAGGTAAAGCTACTCATGTCAGATTAAATATTTTTCCGGACGGAGGAGTCAGCCGTCTGCGGTTGTTTGGGACGATTGCTTAACATACATCAGAAGTAAACAAATGAACCATATTGAAAGGCTAAATCAGCTGAGCAATGAAGAGTCGGAAGAATTATTTGCAAAATGCTGCGGAGCAAAACGGTGGATAAGTAAAATGACGGGAGCAAGACCATTCAGGAATGAACATGAGCTTATTGAATGTGCAGAAAGGATATGGACATCACTCGATACGGAAGACCGGCTCGAAGCATTCAGGCATCATCCAAAGATCGGAGACATAAATTCACTCAAAGGAAAATATTCTTCAACAAAAA
>JBDTLQ010000078.1:0-10149 GCA_039934715.1 Ignavibacteria bacterium
CCAACTTCATCCATGATATCCGAATTCACATAAATCGGCGAAGAAAATTTTAAGGCGATCGCGATCGCATCCGAAGGTCTTGCATCCATTTCTTCAATGCTTGATGAATCAAATTTTATCTTTGCATAGAAGGTAGAATCCTTAAGCTCATTGATAACAATATAGTTCACCGAGTAGCCGAAAGTCTCTATCACTTCTTTTAAAAGATCATGAGTAAGAGGTCTCGGAGGTTTTATACCTTCTAGTTCAAGCGCTATAGATTGTGCTTCGTATTGTCCGATAATTATAGGTAATCTTCTGTTTCCTGAAATCTCTTTTAGGATTATCGCATATCCTCCTCCGCTTATGGAAGGAGTCAGTGAAAGTCCGAATATATCTACCTGAATATTGTCCTGTGGATTGTCCATAGTTGGTTAAAAAACTTTTTAGTATTTACAATTAAGCTAATTTAAAAGTTTCGTACTTACAATATAATTTATTGACAACAAAAAATTAATTTGACAAAACTTTTTTAAACTCCTGTGTCAGTGCGGGAATAATTTCAAACACATCTCCTACTATTCCGTAGTTGGCTATCTGAAAGATCGGAGCATCTTTATCTTTATTTATGGCTACAATACATTTTGAAGATGACATTCCTGCCAGATGCTGAATTGCTCCGCTGATCCCGCAGGCAATATATAAACTGGGCGTTACTGTTTTACCTGTTTGTCCTACCTGTTCCGAGTGCGGTCTCCATCCCGCATCGACTACAGCCCTTGAAGCGCCGGTTGCTCCGCCGATAGATGAGGCGAGATCTTCAATCAGATGAAAATTCTCCGGACCTCTTAATCCTCTTCCGCCTGAAACGATCCTGTCCGCTTCCGCAACATCTAGTTTCTCATTGCTTACAACTATCTCTTTTACCACTGATGAAAAATCTTCCGGGTTCAGAGAAAGTGAATTCACATCGACCTTTTCCATTTCAATGTTTCCGTTTTCTGTCTTGTGAGGTTTAAAAACATTTGGTCTTAATGTCAGAACTATCCTGTCGGAAGCCGCTTTAATATCGATAAGGCTCTTACCGGCATATACAGGTCTTGTTGCTACAATGTTTCCATCGAAAATTTTTATGTCAATGCAGTCATTGAAAATTGAGGAGTCCGTTCTTACAGCAATTCTCCCGGCAAGGTCTTTTCCCAATGAGGTTGCCGACATCAAAATAATATTCGCTCCCTGGGTCTTTGCGATCTCGCTAATTGCCTTTGCAAAAGCCGGGGGAGAATATTTAAAATCAGTTACAGAGTTCTTTGTATTTATTTCACTAAGGTCCGCGACGAGTAATTTCTTCGCTCCGTAATTTGAAAGGCTTTGAATTTCGGAGTCAAGATCCGAACCGATCGTAAAAACTATAAGCTCTGAATTTGAATCATCAGCGATCTTATGAGCTTCGGTTATGACTTCCAGCGCGGAGTTTTTAAATTTTCCGTCTTTTGATTCTATGAATGCTAATATCTTATTTGACATGTTTTGATACCGGAATTTAATTTTACAATTATTAAATTACTTTGGCTTCTTCGCGCAGGAGTCTGACCAGTTCCGAAACATCATCTTTCCCGTTTGTAAATATTTTGCCTCCGGATTTAGCTGCCGGCAGTTTCATTTCGGTGATCTCAACTTTATTGCCGGTATATGATGCCTGGATTTCCTCGATGGGCTTTGACTTTGAAGCCATTATACTTTTCAAATTAGGATATCTTGGCTCATTGATACCTTTTTGTGTTCCGATAATTATCGGTAAACTTGATTCTATTATTTCCTTACCGCCTTCAACTTCCCTCTCGGCAATAACTTTGCCATCAGCGATGTCTAGTTTTACAACTACACTTATTGAAGGAATATTCAGTAATTCACTTAACATCGACGGCACTAACAATCCGTCGAAATCGATTGACTGTTTCCCCATCAGTATGATATCAGGGTTTTGATTTTTAATATATTCGGCAAGATTTCTCGCAACTGTATAGCTGTCAAAATCACCTGATGAGGACTTTATTAGGACGCCCTTATCAGCTCCCATCTGAAAAGCTTTCTTTATTGCATCTCTGGCTTTATCTGTACCAAATGAGATAGCAAGCACTTCTCCGCCATTTTTTTCCTTTAGTTTCAGGGCTTCTTCTACCGCGAACTCATCATACGGATTAATTATATAACTTACTCCATTTTCGTCAATAGATTTTTTTGTATCGGATATTTTGACTTTTGTCGTACTATCCGGTACCAGTGATACGCAAACAATAATTTTCATTAATAAATAAAAAGGTTTGAGTTTGTTGAATCAGATACAGAAGCTGTTTGAAATTTTATAAAATTAATTCTATTAATTCCTAAAATCAATTTAATATTTTTTGCAAATTACATTTCTGCTTACATCTGTTCAAAACGTTTGCATTGGAATCAAACATTGGTTTTAACCGCAAAGAACGCAAAGCCCACAAAAATTAAGTTTCTTATTTTAAGATCATTTTATAATAAAACTTTGATTTCTTTGAACACCCTTGCGCGCGTTGCAGTTAAAAAAAGTTTTAGGGTTAATTTTTAAAAACAAAAAATATTTCACTTGGGAACAATAAAACATATAAATTTCAAAAGGGAAAATAATTTGGACAGCAATGATTTCTGCTTATGAAAAATTGTTTGTTATTTAAAGAAGAGGGGATTACGGAAGTATCTGAGCCGTGAAGGTTATAAAAAGAAAACCCTGCATTCTGAACTACAGGGTTTATTTGTAGCGGGAGAAGGACTTGAACCTTCGACCTTCGGGTTATGAGCCCGACGAGCTACCAACTGCTCCACCCCGCGATATGTATAATATAATAAATTAAAATTTCTACTTCAATTCAATTTTGAAATTCATATGAAATTTCTATGTACACTACAAAAAATGGCACGGCCGCTTCGGCGAGCGAATGCGAGGCGAGCCGCGAGGCAGGCATTCGCGCAGCGAAGCGGCCGTGAAATAAAAGTTTTGTCGTGTACTTAGATGAAATTTTTTAGAAATTTTTAATGATCTCATTGCAATGGATTAAATTCAGATTTAACAGTTTCTAATAAATCAGAAACTTAATTCTTCATTTTTTCAACTGCAGATCGCTGATGGTCAAATGCTGCATGCCATAGGTTTAAAGATCAGAACCTGGAGACAAAAAATTGTATGCATTAAACCAGTGACTAATTTAGTATGTCAAAGAACCGATTACAAATTTAAACCAAAATTAAGTCATGAAGAAAAATCTTTTAGCATTAAGTGTTTTACTATTTACAATTCTGTTCATATCACAATATTCTTACAGCCAGCAGGACAAAAGATCTCAGAGGACGCCTGAAGAAATGGCTACGAAAATGGCGGATCGAATGAAAGAAAAACTTTCGCTTACAGAAGATCAATACAAGCAGATATACAGTCTGGCATTAACCCGGTCGCAAGACAAGATGAGCAACAAAGAAAAATTCAAAACGATGGACAAGGAAACACGAAAGCAAATGAAGAAACAGAACCGGGAGGAGTTCAGCAAACAGCTCGAAGGAATATTAAGCAAAGATCAATTGGAAAAGATGAACCAGAACAAGGGAAAACATAAGCACAATAAAGGAGACAAGAAAAAGGACAAGAAACAAACAAAGTAGAAATGACCTGAGGAGCCCGGATAATCCGGGTTCCTTATTTTTTTAACTAAGCAGATTTTCTCGAAAGTTCCTTGATTTTATCCTGAAGCCAGACCTTATCGAAAACATTTTTTGATTTATTAAGCCTTTCCCTGACATAGCCCACATGGATCTTTCCTGAGCCATTCTTGATCTGAATAAGCATATTTGCGAACGTCAGAAAATTATTATGCAAGACTCTTCTATTCTCCGCAAGAAGGACATTGTTTTTCAGGAAGTGCTTGTATGTATCAATAACAGTAAGGGCGGGTTCAAATTGTTCAAGCTCATAGTTTATTTTAAGCTGCAGATTTTTCATATCCAGTTTGTATACGAACTGGTCGAACTTGATCTTGTTCAGAAAAGTAAGCGCTTTATTAAATAATCTCTTTTCAAAATTCAATAGAGCGAAGCTGTAATTTTCAATACTTTGAATTTGTTTGGGAAGAAGTTTTTTGGAATAGGTCTTAATAAATTCTTCCATAAAAGATAATTTTCTGACAGTAATACAGTTAAGGAGAACATTCCTGTATATATCAAACGGAAGATATTTATTTGCTTCAGATTGATAATAACCATTTTTAATATAGATATCATTAAGCAGAAAAATCTCCTTATCAATATCAAAACTGCATTCAGCACCGGTAACTTTTTTCACTACGCAGTAATCAATCAATCGTGTATGAAGGAAATTATTTTCATTCATACTGAAATGTTTTGATGCATTCAACAGAGCTGATTTAAATTCGTGATAATATATTTCATTTTCAAAAAATGTGAAGGCCTTAAGAAGGCAATAATAGACTTCTATTACAGGTACCTTAACCAAGGAATTTTTCTTGATATAAGATATCAACTTTTCAAAATTAAATATTTCAATGAATTCCGAAACTGTTTCAAAATTCTTCTTGATGTTGTAAGTCCGGGAAAATTTCAGCAGATTGTCGTTGTGTTTAGTTGACTCAATTATAAAATAACTCAAGATAAATACGATTCCATCTATCATCTTTTCCCCCTCGGAGATCACGTAAGATTTTTTCATTACTTTTTGGGTGAGTAGATTCACGTAGAACCGGTTGGTATTAATCCTGTATCTGTTAAAGAAATATTCTCCGTCCATTTCCGTATTGCTCAAAATTGTTTTCTCAATTGAATTTATCTTATTATGAAAGAGACTGTACCCACCCTTGCCGACAAGTTCATTTGTCAGGTAAAAAGCTGAACCCACTTCATTATTTTCAATTCCTTCCTGCTTTAAAAATTCAAGAGCAAGCTGTAAAAGATCGGACATCAAATTCCGGAAAGTGGAATCATTGAAGGGTTTATTACCGTACAGTAATTTGTATAGGTTTAATTTCGTAAAGTTTCTGCTTTCAAATTCAGGATAAAATTTTCTTAAGATTTTATAAAGCTTAAGAATCATTTTCCTGTTATTGAAATAAGGTGAATTTAAAAACTTTCCAAACCTCATTAACTCTTTGAGAGAGAAGGTTTTAAGTAGGTCGGTTATCTGATGTGTATACATTTTATCCGTCATAATGACATTTATACTTGCGACGAGATTTTATTCTAATTTTTCGTAAAAATTACTAAATATTTGTAAAAAATGCAATTTCTATTGTTATGGTATTATTATTGTGTCGAAAAACTGCGACAAATACAAATAAATTTCTTTGCAACAGAGAGTTATAATTCCTAATTTGTATAAACATTAAGTAAGAAAGGAGATTCAAAATGAAAAAGGTATTTAAAGCATTTTTGATTTTTATTTGTTTGTTCACTACTATAAGTCTGTTCGTCCCGTCACAATCAGAAGCATCAATCACAACTGATAAAAAAGATTTAATTAATGTAATTAGGACAGTAGAAAATGGTAAACATTATATTTACCTATTCCTCGGTACTATTTTTGTATCAAAGTGTGAAGAGCTGTAATATTCAGCTAAAAAGTCTTAAAGGAATCTAAAAGGAAAAGTTTATAGAAAAGAAAATTACGAGTGTGTTTTAAATATCTTTACTTTTAGATAAACATCCCTCGTTTCTCCTTTCACCGTTCAAAATTTGGGGTTGAACGGCCTTGAGGGATGTTATCTAATTACTTAATGTTGCTAGAGCTTTTTGGGTTAGCCACTGTATTGCAAAATACTAAAAAAAAATGTTTATGTAAAGCTCATTTGCTATTACACTCCTTTCTAATAGCAGATGAACTTACAATAATGTTCTGCTCTCTTATTATGGGATTTGTCTTTGGGGACAAATTCCATACTTTTATATTTTAAACTCTTCTCCAATCATAAACTTTGATTCACCATAGATCAACAAACTTCATAACGTTCGCATGCAACAGAATTTTATTTCCAAAAGGAAGTTGGGTTTGCAACCTCTGGTTGTTTTGTTGTTTATAGAACTTTTATTCTCCCGCCTTACAGACAGTGCGACTTTGATCGAGCAAATTAAAGCAAGTTTGCATCTGCCTTTTGTAAATTTTAAAATGATATTCACTTTATTTCTTATCATACCGGTTATCATCTTCTGGGCTCTGGATAATAGAAAGCTTTTTAAAAAATTCATCATTATCTATGTAGCCATTGATACGATCCGTTTGTTGTTTGGAATTTTCATGCTTATCCCATCAATAAGTGATTACACAGGCGCGTCCGGAGGTGATGAATTATTTAAGGATGTTCTTTATATATGGTCTATAAATGTTATAGTGTTTGGTGTGTGGTACTGGATACTTGATGCCGGTGGACCTTACAAAAGAAATGATGAACTTTATGAAAGAAGGGATTTTCTGTTTCCTCAGTTCGGAAATCCAATTAAGGGCTGGGAAAAATGGAAGCCGGATTTTGTGGATTACCTGTTCCTTGCATTCAGCACGAGCACGACGTTCGGTCCCACAGATACAATGGTATTATCAAGGCGTGTTAAAGCATTGATGATCGTACAGGTAGTGGCTTCGCTTACTTCGCTGTCGGTTATTGCCGCAAGAGCAGTTAATATTCTTAAATAATCATGAAGCCTGTCATTACGCGCGGTGAAGATCGGCCTTCCACGTCTTTATCCGTTTTTTGATCTCAATCTGAACTTAAACCTTCTTCAACTGCCTTTTCCGAGAGTTCTACTAATTCGTCATCATCGGCAAATCTTAATGCCAGTAATTGAGACATCGTTATCTTTATATCCATTGGTTTACCGGAAATAATAAAATATCTTAAATTCTCTTCAGCCCTTATAGCTCTGTCCTGCGCCTTTAATGCAAATGTTCTTGAGTAAAAAAATATTAAAAGCATAGACACTGATATTATGAAAAACATTATGCCTGTTCTCACATCATAATGATTTTTAAGAGAGACGTATAAATTATGGACGGATACAACTAAGAGTATGAAAAGTAATGTGAATGTAATTCCGTGGTAACCGATTAAATATCGTTTGTGATTTTTGTAATTTTGTTCTTTCAATTTTACTCCGGTTTTTATTTAAATCAAATTAAAGAAATTCAATTTATAATACAAATCATTGATTACGAGATCACATAAAAAGTTTTAAAGAAAAAAATGAATATAGAAGATGAAGTAGATTTTTCAAAATTCACTATCATCTGCCTAGTTCATGAATGTCTCAGGTGATTTGGGAAATAAAATGACAGAATCGGTACATGGGATAAGTACAGCTGGGTATGGGTCAGCTGCTCAAAAGCTAAGCGGCGGAAACGTTTATAGAAGCCGATGCCGGAAAAAATGTTATTGTTTTCTTTCGACAACAATGTTACGGTTTCTATTGATATAAAAAAAGTAATGAGAGATCACTTGCTGAGCTGATAGAAGAAACAAATATTTCGGATCTCTAGGTGAATACGATAATTATTCAGTACACTATTGAGCTGGGCATTCTATCTGATCAACCTCAAATCCATAAGTGAAGGGGATTGATCTCATGGAAAAAGATCCTGATACAGAGATGCTTGTTAATATATAACATCGGGTAAGCCGGAGAACATAAAAAAAAGTTCAGACCAAATAGAATGATCTGAACTTTTTAATAATAATATATCCTGAAACTTATTTTATAAGAAGCATTTTCTTTGTTGAAACCAGACCTTCAGATTCCAGTTTATAGAAATAGATCCCCGAAGTGAAGTCGGATGCATTAAATGTAAGCTCATAAGTACCCGCACTCCTGAAAGAGTTAACCAGCGTTGTTACTTCTTTTCCTAGTTCGTTATAAACTTTCAGCACTACGTTTCCTGATTTAGGAAGATCATAACGGATATTTGTTGTAGGGTTAAAAGGATTAGGATAATTTTGAGATAAATTAAAGCTGCTTGGGATGCCGGAAATATTATTTTCAACCACACTGGTAGTAACAGAATACAAAACATTTAACTTGTAAACATTGCTGCCGGCCTGTCCGATGATGCATCCTCTGTCGACAAGGATCATAACACCGCCTGATCCGGATAATCCCGGTATAGTTATCCAGGTTGTGCCTCCGTCAATAGTATAAGTAGTATTATTACCACTCCAGCTTCCGCTCATTATAAAGTCCGGATCCTCATGACAAATATCTGAGCCCCATCCGGAATAAGAATTTGTTTGATTTAAGATCCACTCTTCACCAAGGTTAGTAGTTTTATAAATGCTGCCGCCCGGCCAGTTTGTAAGGAAAGCCAGCTTATTATCAAAAATTGTATTAGACATTGTTGGTATTTCAGAGCTGGATGGATTAGAGAATTTCACAGTCCAGTCGACACCCCCGTTAGTAGATTTAAAAAGATCAGCGAGTCCGCTTCCTGTGGTACCATCTGCAAGGAAAATTGTATTAGGATCATTATAGGCTACCATGATATCACACGGGCTTCTGAAAGGATAGTTGCCGCTGATCTCCCTAAATGTCAATCCAATGTCTGTTGATTTATAAAATCCGCCGCCGTCGGGAGCGAAATAAAATACATCCGGATTATTTTGATCCATTTGCAGTGGTTCTCCGTAATTACTGAAATTCATTGCGATTGATGTATTCCATGTCTGACCGTAGTCTGTTGTGCGTGCAATTTTATCTCCTCCGCTTGCTTCTACTGCACAAACCCAGATATTAGTATCGAGCGGGCTGACGTAAAAAGAGTGAGGTCTGATGGCTGAAGGAATTTGTGTTCCTACCTGAGCCCATGTTTCTCCTCGGTCTCTGCTTACATATGTTCTTCCGCTAAAATTTGTGAAGATGGTATTTCTGTCTGCTGGGTGTTCACAGAGATTATCGCCCAATGAACTACCTGTCGCTCCGGGTTTTGATTGCCATGTCATGCTTACTGATGTTCCAGGAGGAAGCTCCCAGCTTGTGCCTCCATTGACTGTCCTAATGATCGCATTATTCAAACTGCTAACAGCGAATCCCATGTCCCCGAAATATGTTATGTCAACTAAATTTGCATGCATTGGATTTTTTTCAAAGGTTGCGTAATTAATACTTCCGTTCTTATTATTTCTTATAAATCCTCCGCCTCCGCAAATGTGAGCATTGGTAAATGATGAACCGCTTACTCCTCTTATGTCAGTAATTATTTTTGTGTTGATTGCTGTCCATGGGTTACCATCAGTTTTTGTGAATAATGTTCCCCATTCACCCACAAGAATGATCCCTTCTGAAAAGTATTTCACATCGAGAATATTTCTTGTTGTTGAAATTGCTTCCGGTGTCCATGATGTTCCTCCGTTTACAGTAATGAATACGCTTCCATTATCACCAACAACGATTCCGTTTGAAGCATCTTTAAAATGAATGGAATTTAATTTAACCGCTGAAATTCCTGTATTGATCGGCGTCCACACTGAACCGCCGTTGATTGTCTTAATTACAACACCGTTGTCTCCGCATGCTACCCCATTATTTTCATCCAAGAAGTAGACCGAATTAATTGAGGTTGTAACTCCCGTATTATAAGGAGTTAATAATGTGGTCGTCTTTGAGGATTTATAGATCTTTCCATTGTCGACTGATATCCAGATATTGTTTGCTAAAGTAAAAACACTTTTAAAATTTGCTGAAGGTTCGGTGTAGCTTGACCATGTGTTTCCCGAGTTTAAGGAACGGAATATACTTCCTTCGTTTCCTACCGCAATAATGTAAGATCCATCAGATGTATGGATACTGTTAAATCCTTCAGCAAAACTTTTATTGGGGTTAAGAGATATTGTTAAGATTAAAATAAAAATAAAAAAAGTAATTATTTTTTTCATTTTAAGAGGATGGTTTAATTTTTGTGGAATGCTTTTTGTTTTGAAACTTAATTAAATATAATTTTATTATCAATTGTAATTTTTTTGATACAAATAATTTAGTTTAAATAAATTCACAAATTAGTTAAGTTGATATAAATTAATAATAATGACAAGATCTACCATGAAGAGGTTACTGTTACTAACTTTTCTGATATTAGTTATAATTCCTGATCTAATTCCAACA
>JBDTLQ010000079.1:0-10148 GCA_039934715.1 Ignavibacteria bacterium
AATAACTAATAACTAATAACTAATAACTAATAACTAATAACTAATAACTAATAACATGTTTGATCAGCAGAAATACAGATTAAAAGGATCCAGAGAGAAGCTAACTTCCTTACGGAGGTTTCTTTGAAGTCGACAAGAAGAGTGCAAGGATAAAAGAGTTAGACGAAATTTCACAGAAAGAAAATTTCTGGGATGATAATAAAGCCGCGCAAAAGA
The DNA here is from genome assembly GCA_039934715.1 of Ignavibacteria bacterium. Classification (GTDB taxonomy): domain Bacteria; phylum Bacteroidota; class Ignavibacteria; order Tepidaquicellales; family Tepidaquicellaceae; genus JAGPCH01. Next base: position 217 of record JBDTLQ010000079.1, read on the forward strand.
TCCTGCAGGAAACATCCAACCTTAAAAAATGGGTGGAAGAATACCAGGCCATCGAAAATCATTTTAAAGATATCAACTCGCTTATTGAAATGGCTGAGTCAGATAAAGATGAATCAATTGAAGCCGAGCTTGAGAACGATATTACCAGGTTTGAAAAAGATCTTGAGGATATGGAGTTTAAAAATATGCTCGCGGATCCGGATGATATTCGCGACGCTATCATTACAATAAATTCCGGAGCAGGAGGCACTGAATCACAGGACTGGGCGGAAATGCTGTTGAGAATGTATCTGAGATATTGTGAGAAGATGGGCTTTAAAGCTGAACTTGCAGACAGGCTGGATGGCGATGGAGCGGGTATTAAGAGCGCGACGGTTCATGTCAAAGGTGAATACGCTTACGGATATCTCAAAGCTGAAAATGGAGTTCACAGACTGGTAAGGATCTCACCTTTCGACTCTAACAAAAAGAGACACACTTCATTTGCAGCGGTCTATGTTAGTCCGGTGGTCGATGATAACATTGAGATCGAGATCAACCCGGGGGATCTTAAGATAGACACTTTCAGGGCAGGCGGTGCGGGAGGACAGAATGTGAATAAAGTTGAGACTGCAATTCGAATAACGCACATGCCATCCGGCATCGTTGTGCAATGTCAGAATGAAAGATCGCAGATACAAAATAAAATGAACGCAATGAAAATGCTTAAGTCAAAATTATATCAGATCGAGAAAGAAAAGGAACTTGCGAAGATCCAGACAATTGAAAGTTCAAAGAAAAAAATTGAGTGGGGAAGCCAGATCAGGAGTTATGTATTTCATCCTTATAATATGGTAAAGGATCACCGTACTGATTTCGAGACAAGCGACACGCAGGGAGTAATGGATGGAGAGCTGCAGGGATTTATTAAGGCTTATTTACTGGAGAAATAAAAAACAAAGATTGAATTACAAATTTTTCATAGCCAAAAGATATCTATTCTCAAGAGGTGATTCTAAATTCATTTCCTTCATCACTTACATCTCAATACTTGGTGTAGCTCTGGGAGTCGCGTCACTGATTGTTACCGTTTCAATATTAGACGGCTTTGAGAAAGAGATACGTGATAAAGTAGCCGGACTGGTCTCGCATATTCAGGTCTCATCATTTACTTCCGACGGACTTAACGATTATGATCACGCCATCACAACAATAAAGGATAGTGTTAAAGGTGTCACGGGAATTTCTCCGATAGTACAGAAGGAAGCAGTGATAAGATTTAAATCAAATGTTGAAGGAATACTATTAAAAGGTATTATCCCGGAAACTGATCTTTCAACTTCAAGGAACAGGATAGTAAAAGGCAGGTTTGAACTGAACCCGGTGGATTCAACTTTTTCAAGACTCATAGTAGGCGACAAGCTTGCAAAGAAAATGAATATTGACACCGGCAATAAAGTGATCATCTTCGGACTTAACGGCATCCCAACTCCTCTGAATCAGCCAAAGATAAAACAGTTCATTGTCAGCGGGATCTATGAAACGGGTCTTCGTGATTTTGATGACGTGATCATTTATACTGACCTGAAAACTTCTCAGAACCTTTTCAACTTCGGAAGCAATGTGACCGGAATTGAAATTACTCTTAATAATCTGGACAGTGTAGAGCAGGCGGTTGCAAAAATAAGAAAAGACATAGGCTATCCTTACTTCCCGAAATCTTTATTCAAATTATACAAACCGCTTTTTACATGGGTGGAATTACAGAAGGCGCCAACACCTGTGCTTCTGGGGTTAATAATAATAGTAGCGACCTTCAATATCGTCGGAACGCTGCTGATGCTTGTTCTCGAAAAAACACAATCGATCGGGATCCTGAAATCGCTCGGTGAAAGCAGAAGAGGCATCATGAAAATATTTTTGTATGACGGGCTGCTGATAGGCGTAACAGGAATAATACTTGGAAATATAATCGGTCTCGGTATCTGTCTGCTCGAATTAAGATTCAAATTCTTCTCGCTTCCGGAAATTTACTATATGAAGAGTGTTCCCATACTTCTTCAGCCTGAAAATATCATTCTGATATCTGTTATAACAATCTGTCTTACATTTCTCGCGACCCTGATCCCGTCATATATAGCTTCACGTATTGATCCGATCAAGTCGATAAGATTCAGTTGATTTTTTTTACAAGTCTTTTTTTTATCTCAAGTTTCAAAGTAAAGTTTAACATTTTAAAAAAATATTTTTTAATTCAATCTCTTGTGTCTTTGTGCCTTTGAGTCTTAGCCGGTAAAAAAAATCGCAAATTTATTTTAATGAAATTTATTTCCCTTTGTTCCTCTGTGCCTTAGTGGTAAAAAAATTTTTAATGTATGATCAAATTAGACACTAAATTTTTTACCTCACAGTCTGAGTTTTAGGGGGAAACAAATTCAGAGACAATTTTTTTATACACACTCATCAATTCTTCTTTCGCGGAAACAGGATCATCTGATGAAATCTCAGCTGCAGGTTTCTTTCCTTTGTCCTTATACTTCTTATCATAATATTCTTTTATCATTATTTCAGTGAAGTCATGAACCTTTCCCCTATCAAGCAATTCAATCAACTCATCAAAAACCTTATTGCTGAGCTGCTGTCTGAAAAAACCTTCCTTCTCCTTTAATTTATGCTTCATCGGCTCAATACCTTTCATATCTTTTCCGAAATAATCATTGACAATTCTTTTGACACGGTTATCCATTGAAGAAATTATTCTGACAGACGGAGCGCTCTGCATTTTATCATATAATATTTTTGGTATCTCAAAGGCACCGACTTTTTTGCTCTCGCTTTCTATAAGATAAGTAAGTTGAGAGTGTTGAGTGTGTTGAGTGTGTTGAGTGTGTTGAGTAAGGGAATGAGCTGAGAGTTGTGAGTTAGAGGCAGGAGTATGGCCAATCTTTAATTCAAAAGAAAGTTTATCACTCTGACTCTTACACTCTTCACTCTGACTCTTACACTCTTCACTCGGACTCTTACACTCTTCACTCTGACTCTTACACTCTTCACTCTGACTCTTGCACTCTCCACTTTTATTAAAATAGATCTGAGCGAAGATATTATTCTCAAACGCCGACTGATTTTTTACAGAGGGTATATTTTTAATTTCGTATGGGATCTGTCCGAGCAGACTTGAATAGTGTTTCGCCGCGTCTTCAAGATCGATGACGGGAATGCTGTCTGAAACTGCTTTGAGCATTTCAGTCTTGCCGCTGCCGGTAAGTCCGGATAGTTCTATCAGTTTAAAGGGGAATGCTTTAATTGAAAAAAAATCATTGACATATTTTCTGAATGACCTGTGGCCGCCGATAAGTGTCGCCGGCTCATATCCGAGGTCGCGGATCATCTTGGCGAGATAGCCGCTTCGCCCTCCGCCTCTCCAGCAATAAACATAAATTTTTTTCCCGGCAGCATTATTGATAGAAAGAAATTTACTTAATGTGTCTGCCTTAGGATCCGCGTATTGCATGGCGAGATACAATGCAGCTGACCTTGAATATTTTTTATAGACCAAACCGGTATTATGTCTTTCGGAATTATTCAGTACAGGGAAGTTAAACGAAAAGGGGATCGATGACTCATCAAATTCTTTTTCGGAACGTGCGTCGATCAATAAAATATCTTTTTGCTTGTTATGCAGCGAATTTAAAAGATCTTCGATGTCAACTTTTTCATTCTTTTCAGAACCGAGGATCTCTTTTAAGGAAGGAATGGTACTTGTATCAATCGATCTGACATATTCAAACAGTTCTTTTGAGTCTTTATCTTTTATCATTATATGAATTCACTGTATATTAAAAAACCAATCAACCTGAAACATAATCAAATATTATTGTGCCTGCCTGATATTCTTCCGAGGGATCCATAACTTCACCGACTACTTTAGAATAAATGTCACCTTCCTTATGAAGTTCAAGCAAAAGAAGATTTGCATTCTCTTCGGGAACTGAGATAAGCAATCCGCCGGATGTCTGAGGATCATAAAGCAAATGTTCAATATTCTTATTCACATTTCCAGAGTCAGCAACATGGGCTTTTGTGTAATCACGATTGGATCGGTCGCCTCTTGTAAGAAAATTATTCCCGACAGCCCATAGCGCTCCGTCAAGCAACGGAAGACTGTTCATGGAAAATTTAAAAACACCGCCGCTCGCCTTGGCCATCTGCATTGAATGTCCGGCGAGCCCGAATCCTGTGATATCGGTGCACGCGTTTGCTTTGCAAAGCACCATGCATTCGGAAGCATTCTTATTGAGTCGTGTCATTGAAGATATGAGTTGTTTGTAATATTTGTCTTCAAGCGTTGAAAACTTAATAGCGTTGTTAAGAACGCCGGTACCCAGTGCTTTTGTAAGAATGAGTATGTCTCCGGGCTTAGCTCCATTATTGCCTTTAATATTTTCCGGACGGATGGTTCCTGTCACAGCGAGTCCGTAAACTATCGTCGGGATATCAATAGAATGTCCTCCTATGATCACGGCTCCTGCTTCTTTGATCTTATCAGCTCCTCCTTTTAAGATCTCTTTTAAAATACCAAGATCCTCCTTCTGCGGGAATGCAAGTATGTTCAGCGCGTTTATGGGCATACCTCCCATCGCGTAAACATCACTGAGAGAATTTGCTGCGGCGATCTGCCCGAAGACATAAGGATCATCAACTACCGGAGTAAAAAAATCTGTTGTATGGATCAGTGCGAGTTCATCACTGATCTTATATACGCCTGCATCATCCTTGCCTTCGAAACCAACAATAACATTTTCATTCGTAGGCCACTCAATGTCTTTCAATGTATCTGAAAGTATGTTCGGAAAGATCTTCGCCGCACACCCGGCAGTGGTAACCATTTGTGTCAGTCTGGTTTTTTTTTCGGACATTGTATGTTTGTATTAGTTGTGTGAATCGTCAATAGTCAATCGTGAATCGTCAATAGTCAATGGTCAATGGTCAATAGTGAATAGTGAATCTAAAATCTTAGATCTTAGATCGTAAATCCCAATTTCCCAATCCCAATCCGAAATCCCAAATTCCAAGTCTTCAAGGCAGATTATACAAATTCAAAAAGTCTTCTTCCTTAACATCGATGCTTCCGATCTGCTGTCCCAACGAATTTGAAATTAAAACATTTTTAATTAGAAAATCTCTTTTAACCATTCCTTCTTTTGAAAAATAATCATACGACAATGAATTCGGCTCGGGAGTCGGTGAGTTATAATACCAGTTGCGCTGTATTTTGATACAGTTAAAAGAGCCCGCCGGAACCACAACGGTTTCGAAGTCGAGATACTTTTTAGTTATCCGGGTAGTACCGTAAGTAACAAGGAGCCATTCCGAATTCTGTGCAATGGGGTATTTGATAGTTCTCAGCGGAGGATCATCAAAGATCAAAGGAGTAGAATCTCTCTGATCATTGTCTCTATTGTAGGAATTCAAAAGTTCTTGTATTGAATGAAACGATCTTCCGTTAATACTATAATGCAGTTGATTTGGAGCGGGTCTATATGGACCGAAGTTAGCTCCGTTTGAATAGAAAGCAATTCGTACAAGACCTGTATCCGTTTGCTTGTAATATTCCAGCGTAGTGTGACTGTGACCTTCGGTGCTGTGCGAGTTCTTGAGCAGCTTCAAAGTATCATTATTGATAATACTGTCGCGGGAAAATTCAGCCGCTCCGTTTCCAATGATCGTGTCCGTAGAAAAATATACCTGGATAGAATCGGGTCTGATGTTCGTTACAAAATTTTTTGTTGTATAATACCAGAAAGCACCTGTCTTGTATGGATATTTGAAATCAGATGCACCGGATGGAGGATCATTGTTGTTGACGGCATTGTCACTGCATGAGATAAATACTAAAGAGGATAGAACTAAAAACAATATCCGGAATTTTATTCTGTACATTTTAAAATTAATTAACTTAAAAAATTATTTTGACGGAAGTATCTTTCCGGTCACTTCACCAAAGCCGACCTTGTAACCGTCACCATTACACCATCCAGATATTGAAAGAGTATCACCGTCCATTAAAAATTTTCGTTCTTCACCCGAAAGCAGTTTTAAAGGTTCTGCTCCGCGCCATGTCAGCTCAAGCAGACTTCCGAATGATTCTTTTGAAGGTCCGCTTATTGTTCCCGATGCAAGGAGGTCGCCGGTTTTCATATTGCAGCCGGTAACAGTATGATGTGCAAGCTGCTGACAAATATCCCAGTAAAGATATTTGAAATTGGAGTTCGATATTACATTTGCTTCATCTGTCTTGCCGGTTTTCAATCTCACTTCAAGATCAATATTATAAAGCCAGTCACCGGTGCTTTGAAGATACGGAAGTGGTTTTGGATCCTGTTCAGTTCGTTTTGTCTTAAAAGGTTCGAGTGCTTCAAGAGTAACAACCCAGGGCGATATTGAAGTTGCAAAATTCTTAGCAAGGAAAGGTCCGAGCGGTACATATTCCCACTTCTGAATATCCCTCGCACTCCAGTCATTCACGAGCACCATTCCGAAAATGTGTTCGCCTGCTTCGTCAACAGTGATGGGCTCCCCAAGTTTATTTCCGTGACCGATAAAAAATCCCATCTCCAGTTCAAAGTCCAGTAATTTAGTCGGACCGAATGACGGCAGTTCGGCATCATCAGATTTTGTCTGCCCTTTCGGACGAATGATATCCGTTCCGCTCAGGACAACTGAGCTTGCTCTTCCGTGATACGCTACGGGCATGTGAACCCAGTTAGGCATCAGCGCGTTTTCCTTTCCGCGGAACATAATACCGACATTTGTCGCGTGTTCTTTTGAAGAATAAAAATCAGTATAGTCACCGATCTCAACAGGCATGCACATCTCTGCGTCCTTCAATGGTATCAGGCATTCATTACGCAATAGCTCATTGTCCTTTAAAGCAGGATTTGAATCGCTAAGTAAACTCTGAAGCTCTGCTCTTACTTTGTGCCAGACATCTTTGCCGAGAGACATGAATTGATTTAAAGAACAGTTTGAAAAAATATTCTTCTCTTTAATGAATATCTTATCAAACATCTTCTTTTCTTCAAGCACCGAAAGGTCGAGAACCATTTCACCGATGGCAACACCCGCTCTGCTGTTGGGATTTTCTTTTGTCCTGAAGATACCATACGGCAGATTTTGAATCGGGAAGTGTGACCCGGAATCTGTTTTAATAAAGGAAGTTAAATTGGAATTGTCCGACATTGATTGCATAAGTATTTAAAATTTTTTCAAAATAAATTCAGTGCCTTCAGATCATCAACCGGCTCATCGAAGCTACAGCTGCCGAAAGAGAGGACAAGAGCTTTTCTCGCGTATTCAATATCGGCGATCCCGATATTCCAGTCTTTCCATGAAAAATATTCATCAGTGAAAATAAAGTTCGAAGCATTATTGTCATTAAGGAGCTCTTCGATACCGGCGTCTGAAATATTATGACGCATTGCAATTATTCCAGCTGCGAAGACATTTATGAATCCGTACATCCGAACGCCTATGCTTTTATCATAAAGAGGGAACGGATGATGAAGTCCCGCTGTAAATTTCATCGGTACTTTTCTGTCGAGACATTGTCTTATGCTGAATGCGATGTGCTCCGGTGATGGAAACGCGCCGGCTTCGGTCCCGCCGGTTCTCAGTTTAAATCCTGTGTCGAAAATTTTCTGATCATGAATTTCAATTCCGTTTATAAGTGATCTCAGATTATCTTTCCGGTTATTGCCGGAGCTTCCTTCAATGAAAAGCATGACAGGCTGTGATATCTGATTCCTGATACGGGAAGAAATATTATCCAGGAAAATCGCGATATGTTTTGGATCATTGGTGGAAACTATTTCTAAAGGAATTTTGACTTCAAATGAAGTTACTTTAATTTTTTCCTTTACGCCGGAATTAAATTTTTTCCATGAAACAATATCGTCATCAAATAGTTTATTGAAATCGTTTGAATTGTCCGCGCTTCTGCCAATTGCGGAAATATGAAAATCATTGGTATCTGGAAAAGTTCCGGGAATGAGTTTTTCAAGTTCACTAAAAAGAGTAACCGGACAGATGAATTTAGAAAGCATGAATTTATGATCTCCGTTGATGTAGTTCAGATAATTCCTGCAGGCATCTTCGAGTTTCAGTTTCGCGGGAGGAAAGAGACCCGCGTAGTCAATGAGACCGGTTGTAAATGCTTTTAAGCTTTTCTTTATTGTCACTATTGAAGTTTTATTCAAAATAGGTATTATAAAACTTTTATTAAATCAATTAAAGAATATTGGAAAGGTATTTCGATAGTTACAATAACAGATTATCTATAATAATAAAAGATATGAGATCTGTTATCATGCCGCGTTCATCATAAATGTTTGCCATTTGTTAGGATTTTGTTAGAATTCAAATTATATTTACATAAAATTCTGTGTAAAATACGTAGTACTTTTTTTATTTGCGTTATCAGGTTATATCAATTGAATATTTTGTTTTAATAATTTATTTTACATCGCTGGAATAAATAAAAAAACAAATTATGTCTTGAAGTTATCAACTTTAACTTTACAGGATAATTGTAACTGGTAAAGAAATAATAAGTTTAATATTCATTTCAATAAGAACAAATATAAATTCATAAATTCAAAATAAAAGCAGATGAAAAATTTTAACAACTTTCTATTGATTCTTTTTGCTAACTTGATTTTTTTAAGTTCTGCTCAATCTGAAACGTATTATGTAAATTCCGCAACAGGCAATAACAGCAATTCATCCATTCAGGCAAAAAATATCGTGACACCATGGCTGACAGTACAATACGCGATTGATAATGCTGCTGTGATGAACGGTGATAACATTGTTGTTGCTGAAGGAACTTACGCAGGTTTCACATTAACAAAGCGCATAAATATCATCGGAGCCTGGAAAGGTGGAACAGCGGCTGTTAATACTATTTTCAATTCATCTGTGAATTTGAGCGCTCCGGGCGGAAGTCCGACAGAAAGAATGTTCCTAAAGAATCTCAGGGTCACCGCTACTTCAGGTGACGCGATCAGCATGAACAAGGGCTATGTAACTCTTGAGAATGTCGGCGCGAGCACAACCGGAGTCAACGGGATCAGGATAAATGATTTTTTCATTAAAGATGTGCTGATCGAATCATGCAATATCAACAACAATAATTACGCAGGAATATTTATTCCTACTTTTTCTGATATTGATGGATTTGTAATGAGAAATTCAACCGTTAGCAATAACGGCTATTTTGGTATCGTGGCTTTTCAGAGAAGAGTGGCCCCGGCTGAAGTAAAGAATGTTGAAATTTCGCATTGCGCTTTTGTTGATAATAATCCTTCCAATCAGATACAGGGACATACGATTTATTTTGAAAAACTGAAGAACGCTATCTTTAAAAACATTACAGTAGCGATGCCGTTGACAAATGAGAGGATCGGAATTGATATTAACTTGCTGAGCAGAACGGATTACTCAAACATTACTATCGAAAATTCCAGGATCACAAGACAAACACCGGGAAGCGGTATCTGGATACAGGCTCGAAACGATTTATTAGATCCGCCTGCAGCTCTGGATACTGTAGTTTTGCGGGGCTTGACTTTTAATTTGTGCGATACCAATATAGCTTTCAACAGACAGGTAAAACGTATGACTGTTGATAAGTGCGATCTTAGTACTTATTCGGTTTACGGACTTGTTAACTATACGGATCAGGATGGTATAATCGAGGCAGCCAATAATAAATGGCAGGGGGGTGGAATACCGGATACAACAGTTATCTCAGGCGGATTACTTGTAACAGGCAGCCCCATCATTTCTTTCATGCCTTCTACTGACGGAATTTTCTTAGGGATGTGCATTCAGGGTCCGGGAATCACTCCTGGGGCTACAGTAATTGGAAAATCTCCGAACACAATTATTAT
>JBDTLQ010000080.1:0-10108 GCA_039934715.1 Ignavibacteria bacterium
CAAATCAATCAGAATTTTAGAAATAGCAGACTATCATTAAAATGACAGAAGATAAAATTAAATATGATCCGGATACGTTTACTCATCCCGGCGAAACACTTTCAGAAAAGCTTTCAGAAATGAAAATTGGCCCAAAAGAATTTGCGATCAGGGCAAATAAACCCGAGAAAACTATCAGTGAGATCTTATCGGGAAACAGTTCTATTACACCCGATATGGCAATCCAATTTGAGAAAGTTTTAAAAATACCGGCAAGATTCTGGATAAACAGCCAAAATCTTTATAATGAGTTTGTTGCAAGAAAAAAAGCGGATGAATCAATAAGCCTCAGTATTAATTGGGCTAAGAAGTTTCCATTAAAGCAAATGTGTGAATACAAATGGATCAATGAATACAAACCTTTGGAAAATGCAACGGTAAATCTTCTGGAGTTTTTCGGAATGGCAAACGCTCAATCATGGAAACAGTTTTACATAGATAAGAAGTTAAAGGTATCTTTCAGAATATCTTTAAAAAATTCAACTGAACCTGAAGCAATTTCGGCATGGCTAAGAAAAGGAGAATTAGATGCCGCGAAAATTTCAGTTTCCGGATACAATGAAAAAAAACTTAGAGACAACATTAAATTTTTATATGATCTTATGTATAGGGAACCGAAAGATTTGTATAAACAAATTGTTGACGTATGTAGTGACAGCGGTGTAAAATTTGTATTAACTGAAACTTTGACTAAAGCTCCTATTAATGGAGCAACACGTTGGATAAATGATAATCCTGTTATTCAGCTATCTTGCAGATACAAATGGAATGATATTTTCTGGTTTACATTCTTTCATGAAATCGGACACATTTTATTGCATGGTAAGAAAGATTTTTTTCTGGAGGATGTCAACTATGTCGGTAAAGATAAATCCAAGGAAGACGAAGCGAATGAATTTGCCGTTAGGAATACTCTTACCTATGAACAGGAAGATGAGATATTAAAGGAAAGCAGGATCAGCGGTGCAGTCATTGAAAAGTATTCAACTAAATATAAAATAAATCCGGCGTTAATTGTCGGACGGTTACAGAGAAGAGGAAAGATCAAGCATTCCGATCTGAACAGTTACAGGAAGAGATTTGAGATTAGATGATAGTTTTACATTTTATTAAATACTCTATAAAAAAGAAATGATTTGCCCAATAACAGGACTTGAAAGTACCAAAGAAATTATTGATGAAAACCCTTTTATGGTCTCATATTCTAATGCTGCCATCGGAAAAGTATCAATGGCCAAAATATTGTTTCAATATCTGTCAGACGGTAAATATTCGGATGTAAAGTATATTGTTGCCGGAATCTGTATTCAGCAATACAAAAAAACAGGAGATTTTTTTCAGATTAATCAAGGATTGTTTGAAGGTGGTTATAATAATTATGACTACCCAAAAGATTTTGAGGAGAAGGCAGAATATCTTTTAAAATATTTATATGATAATGGAGGTAAAGAATATCAAACTTTTGAAATTCATCCTGAATTAAATTACACCTTAGCTTTTGCGGTTAATCCAGAAGAGTTTGTAAGGATACTGGAGAAATTGGAAGATGAAGATCTTATAAAGATGAATGATAAATTTGAAAATGAAGCAGGACAAATAATGCTTGCAACCTTAAGATTAACTAAGGAAGCCCATCAAACAAATATAACTCAACCAATAACAAATAATGCAGGGGTTAAAAACAATAAAGATACTGGATCTTATATATTTGATGTTGCACTTTCATTTGCTGGTGAGCAGAGGGAATATGTTCAAGAAGTTGCTGAATGTTTGAAGGAAAGTAATGTCAAAGTCTATTATGACGAATATGATGATTTATGGGGTAAAGATTTGTATCAACATTTGGATGAGATATATAGCAGAAGCGCTAAGTTTGTAATCATTTTTTCATCAAAAGAGTATGAAAAAAAAATTTGGACAAACCATGAATTGAAAAGCGCTCAAGAAAGAGCTTTGAAGGAAAAAGGAGAATATATTTTGCCAGTAAGGTTTGACGATACAAAAATTCCAGGGATTAGAGACACTGTAAAATATGAAGATGCCAGAATACTTTGTCCAGAGGAAATATGTGATAAGTTTTTAAAAAAATTGAATGGAAATACTGTAGTGGAGTCCATTACAGAACTCAAACCAGGAAGTAATTCGATAAAAGAAATTTTAGAAAAAAAAACAAAAGAGACTAAGTATGAAAAAATAGATTTTAGTATTGAAGATATTCATGACCCTGAAATGGAATATCAATTAAAAAAGGTTTTTCTAAATCTAGAATATTTTTTCGAGTCAAAAAATAGCGATTTGGGAATAGGAGGACTGATAACAAAGAAGTATAAAGATTCGGAATTCAATGTGTGCTTTGAATACAAATTCCTAGACAATCTTGTTTATTCACTTAAATTTTGGATATCATATTTATCCATAGAATTTAATACTTCCCGGCATAACAAGTACAATTATTTTGGGAATGAAAATTTAATATCTAACTCGTTAGTTGTTACGTGGAAAGACAATTCAGTAAGAGTCGTCTTGAATCATGAGCCTACAGTATTAGACTTTATTGAAGAAGCTGAATTTTCGGAAAACGAATTTCTCGAGAGACTCTGGAGTGAAATTACAAACACAATCCAATCCATAATTAAAAACAGTTCATACTAAATGGCAAAAAGAAAATCTACCGCTTCCTCTAAACGTCCGATCGAACAGTACGAACACAAAGACAAAGACCGTGTGAATAATCCTCCCGTTGGATTGGTAACTCCGGAAACTGATAAAGACCTGCCAAAGAAAAAATACAGCTATGATCCTCATCTTGATCCGCAGCTTCAATGGGCCGGGAAAGCTGAGAGATTGTCTTTTGATGTTGATACTGTTTCTTTACATGTTCATGAAAGAATAGATCCGCGCTCTATCATGGAAGCAGTCCGGAAAAAGAACGGAAGTAATTACGAGCAGGAGTCTTTATTCCAGGAAGAAGTGCCTTTGAAAAATGCGATTGAGTTTTACAAGCACCGGCATAATTGGAGTAACCGGCTCATCGCTGGTGACAGCTTACTTGTGATGAATTCTTTGATCGAAAAGGAAGGACTTGCAGGTCAGGTGCAGATGATCTACTTCGATCCACCTTATGGAATAAAGTACGGAAGCAACTTCCAGCCATTTGTAAATAAAAGAGATGTGAAAGATGGGAAAGATGAAGACTTATCCGGTGAACCGGAAACCATAAAAGCATTTCGTGATACTTGGGAGCTTGGTATTCATTCATATTTATCATATATAAGAGACAGGCTGCTTTTAGCAAGAGAATTATTAAGTGAAACTGGAAGCATATTTGTTCAAATAAGTGATGAAAATGTCCATCTTGTTAGGGAAATAATTGACGAAATTTTTGGAAGTGAAAATTTTATTTCCTTTATAACTTTTAAAAAAACTGCCGGACTAGGTGCAATAGGTCTCCCATCGGTATCTGATTACAATTTATGGTATGCGAGAGATAAAAAGAAAATCAAATATCATCAGTTATATAATGATAAAGAATTAGAAGATGATTCAGCTTACATTAACATTGAAACTAATGGTGAGAGAAGGAAAATGACTGAATCCGAAAAACAAGACTTTTCAAAACTTCCCCAAAATTCCAGAATATTCAGACACCAAATTCTGTTATCTTCAGGAAGAACCGAAAGCTGTATATTCCCAATAGAATTTAATGGTGAGGCTTTTAATCCAACAGCAGGCAGAAGTTGGGCTACAAATCCTCAGGGGATTGAAAACTTAATCAAAGCAAACCGTATTCAAAAAACGGGCACCACATTATCATACATTAGATTTGCAAATGATTTTCCGGTGAATCCAATGTCAAATTTTTGGGCTGATACAGCGAGTGGAAGTGGAATGGGAAAAATATATGTTGTTCAAACAAATACTAAAGTTATTGAAAGATGTGTACTAATGACGACAGATCCGGGAGATCTGATTTTAGATATAACATGTGGAAGCGGAACAACAGCTTTTGTTGCGGAACAATGGGGAAGAAGATGGATAACCTGTGATACTTCAAGAGTTGCCCTTACACTAGCAAAGCAAAGATTGATGACCGGGGTTTATAATTATTATGAACTTGCACACTTAAATGAGGGCATAGGAAGTGGGTTCAAATATAAGACTGTTCCCCATATAACTCTAAAATCAATCGCCAATAACGAACCACCTGCAACAGAAACATTATATGACCAACCATTCACAGATAAATCAAAAGTCAGAGTGACCGGACCTTTTACAGTTGAAGCAGTTCCATCACCGACTGTGAAATCAATTGATGATATGACCTCCCCCCAACCCCCTCCAAAAGGAGGGGGAGAAATTGCAGCGGATAATTCTATTGTTCGATCAGGTGAAACATTGAGACAGGCGGAGTGGAGAGATGAATTATTAAGAACGGGAATCAGAGGAAAGAACGGACAGTATATTTTATTTTCGAGAGTTGAGCCGCTGCCCGGAACAAGATGGCTTCATGCAGACGCGGAAACAAAATCGAATGACCTTGGCGCGGACAGAGTAAGTGATAAGAAGAGCAAATCCAATTTATCATCAACTGAAAGAGTTGTGATATCTTTTGGTCCTGAACATTCACCATTAGAACAAAGACAGGTTGCACTTGCACTTGAAGAAGCGCAGACACTTGTTCCGAAACCAAAGATTGTAGTATTTGCATCATTCCAGTTTGACCCCGAAGCAGCAAAAGACATTGATGAAATAAACTGGCCGGGAGTGTCGTTGTTGAAAGTTCAGATGAATCCTGATATGATGACGGATGATCTGAAAAAGAAAAGAGTTAGTAATGAAAGTTTCTGGCTGATCGGTTCACCTGACGTGCAGCTGATCAAAGTAAAAGGAAAAGATAAAGAAGAGCAATTATATCAGATAGAAGTTTTGGGATTTGATTATTTCAATACGAAGACCGGCATTATAGAATCAGGCAGCAAGGACAGAATAGCAATGTGGATGCTTGATACAGATTATGACGGCATGAGCTTATTTCCGAGACAGGTATTTTTTCCGATGGCGGGAGAGAAAGAGGGTTGGTCAAAGCTTGCAAAGAATCTGAAAGCTGAAATAGATGAAGAACTGATCGAAGCATATAAAGGAACAATTTCATTGCCGTTTCCTGCAGGGGATTATAAGAGAGTTGCGGTGAAGATTGTAGATGATCGAGGGATAGAGAGCTTGAAGGTGCTGGGGGTCTAAAGTATTTTTACCTAATTTATTTACCAACAGATTGTAGATAAAAATCGTTGAAATTCTAAAATCTAAATTATTCCAAATGGAAAAGAAAAAGTGCTTTGTTAGCTATGCCCATGTTGATAAGGAATTTGTTTTTGTAGAAATAATACCCATTCTAAAACAACTGGAATTAGAAATTTGGTTGGATAGTGAACAAATATATGAAGGTGCAAATATTGTAGAGAGCATTGTTAAAGGAATAAACCAAGCAGATTTTATCATATCCATATTTAATATACGAAGCACATATTTGAATTTTGAAATGGGAGCAGCTTTAGGCAGAAACCTGACAATTATTGTAATTACAAAAGAAGAGGATCATTTGCCAACAGATTTTGTACAAGTTGATTTCATTCGCTACTCAATAAGAAATAGGATGAAAGGATTTGAGTTTGAGAGTGATTTTAATAAATTAAGTGGAATAATAATTTTCTTTTGATTGTGTTTTTATCAATTGTTAATAATTAATCAAACATAAATTAATATGGCAAAAGTAAAAAAAATCAAACTGACAGAACTACTAATTAATACTGAAAATTATAGATTCGAATCAGTGGCGAGCCAAAAGGAAGCCATAGAAAAAATGCTTGAAGATCAAGGAGATAAACTTTTTAATCTAGCGGAAGATATTATTCTTAATGGTCTAAATCCTAATGATAAAATTCAGGTTGTTGTTTCCAATCATGACAATACAAAATACAACGTTCTTGAAGGCAATAGACGGACTGTTTCGCTTAAGCTATTGCATCACCCAGATCTTATTGATAACAGCAAGCATACTCTATTGAAAAAAAAGTTTAAACATCTGCATGACAAAAATAAAACATCTATCCTGAAGGAAGTTGAATGCACAGTTTACGACGTTCCATCAGAAGCTGACAAATGGATTAAATTAAAACATGCTGGACAACTTGATGGAAAAGGAACTGTAACTTGGAATGCTCAACAGGTTGACAGATTTGAGGAAAAAGTTGAAGGTAAATCATCTTTAGTTTTGCAAACTATTAAAATGTTAGAAAAGTCTGCGGAGGCTCCTAGGGAATTAATTTCAAAGTTACCGATTTTAAAGTCTTCAAATCTTGAAAGATTAATTTCAGACCCACAAGTTAGAGTTTTTTTAGGAATTGATATGAATAATGGAATAATTCAATCTGAGATTGAACAAAAAGAGGTTGTAAAGGGATTAACACAAATTGTGAAGGACTTACTCGATTCAAATTTTAAAGTACAAAAAATTTATACAAAAGAAGATAGACAAGATTATATAAAAAATTTCCCAAAACAAAGTATACCTAACAAGAAAAATAAAGCAAAAAAACCCTGGCAATTTAATGAGTCATCTACTTCTATCCAAAAATCATCCCAAAAAAAGAGAGCAAATCCAAAAGAAAGAAATAATTTAATCCCAAAGAATTGCATATTGAAAATTAACAATGCAAAGGTCAATTCAATCTATCATGAGCTTCAAAATCTCCCTATCTTAAAATTTCCAAATGTTGCTGCAACATCATTTCGTGTTTTTATAGAAATGAGTATGGATTGCTTTATTGAGGAAAACAAAATTACAACAAAAGATGGATCACAAATAAATAATAATTGTAAATTATTATTTAAAATTACAGAAGTTGCAAATTATTTAGAAAATAATCAGTTTGCTGATAAACATATTTGTAAAGGTATAAGAATAGCAGCTAGCAATAAAAATGATTTGTTAGGAATTGAAACACTACATGCATACGTACATAATTCAAAGTTTTCAGCAATCCCATCGAACTTAATTACTAGCTGGGATAATATCCAGCAATTTCTTGAAATAGTTTGGGAAAACATAAAGTGAAATGAAATTTTATTCACCATTAAGGTATCCCGGAGGTAAGGGAAAAGTAACAGATTACTTCAAACAAATTTTCAGGGAAAATTTGTTGTATGACGGAGTATACATAGAACCTTATACAGGAGGAGCATCTGTAGCCCTATCACTTTTATTCAACGAATATGCTTCCAGAATAATAATAAATGATATTGATGTATCAATTTTTTCTTTTTGGTATTCAGTTATAAATAATACGGAGAAACTATGCAAACTAATACATGATACTCCTGTCACAATTAAAATTTGGGAAGAACAGAAACAAATTCAGAAAGAAAAAGAAATTCACAATTCATTGAAAGTGGGGTTCTCAACTTTCTTTCTGAATCGGACGAATAGATCTGGTATTCTAAATGCAGGTATGATCGGTGGGCGTCAGCAAAATGGAGATTGGAAAATTGATGCAAGATATAACAAAGAAGATTTAATCAATCGGATCGAAAAAATTGCAATTTATAAAGACAAAATTGAGCTTTATAATTTAGACGCAGTTGAACTTATAAAATCACTTCGAAACAAACTTCCTCAAAAATCACTTTACTATTTTGACCCTCCTTATTATGTAAAAGGTAAAGATTTATATTTAAATCATTATATGATTAAAGATCATGAATATATTGCAAATGAAATAAATAAACTTAATAAGCATAAATGGATAATAACTTATGATGATGTAAAACCAATTAGAAATTTATACTCAAAGTATCGTAAAAAATCTTTCAGGTTGTCATATAGTGCAGGTTCTACAAACAAACAAGGGAAAGAAATTATGATTTTTTCAGATACTCTATATATTAGTAATAAATCTATTATATCAATTAAATACTAAATGTATAATTCTACACATTTCATCAGGCATCGAATGAAGGGAATTGATGTTGCTGAAAAACAATTATTGGAAAGGGACAGAATTGCAATTCATTATAATGATGAATTTCATATAAATTCAAAGAAATATAATGATCAATCTTCTAGCTTTAAAAAAGCACATAATGCTCTACAAGATATTGGAAAAAATGGCACCTTAATAATGTTTGAATATAATAATCCATTTGTTTTCCATATTGCGGAAATTGCACAAGGAACAATGATTGAACCTATGATTTTCTATTCAAATAAAGAAAAAATTGTATATAAGACAATGAAATACATTAATAGAAAAACCTTTAATTATTCCGAATACCCTTTACTAGCCGCTTTAAAGCCACCTTTCTCTACGATTTGCTCTAGATCCGAAAACATTGATAAACTTGTTCATCATTTATACTTTAAAAATGAAATTCCTGTTATAGTTGAAAATTTACATCCTAAAATGCTTGAGCAATTATGTGAAGCATATCTTCGATCTGAATTCGTTCCTTCTGAGATACAATTACTTACCACATCAATAAAGACGGGAAAAACTATGCCTTGGGTTGATTTAGTTGGATATTCTAAATCAAAAAAAATTATTTACTCACAAATCACCTATGCATCTGAATCTGAATCATTAAAAAAAGCAAAAGGTTTAGTCAGTTTCGTAAAGGAAAATGGACTTGCAATACTATTTTCAAATGATAATAGAAAAATCGTTCTACGCGGTTTGGATTATCATTTTCTTATTAAAGATGTTTTTAAATCATTTAACGAATCAAAAAATAGCGTGTATCCATCAATGTTAAAAGCTATGATTGGTATTAAAATATTGGAATGAGTCAGAAAAGCATAAACAAATTAATCATCAACTCCCCATATTCCGAGCCATCACATTATTGGAAATATGACAGAGAAGCGAGAACTTTTTCGTTAGAAGAAGGAAGAAGACCTGCCGGTTATGTTATTGCATCAGAAAGCTCACGCTCTTTTGATGATCCGGGAAGATTTATTGAGATCCAATTATATATTTCACGGTTGCGGTTGAAAAATGAATCAATAAATCATCCGCAGGCATAAAGCCTGCGGCTACTATGAAAGGGAAAAGATTGTATGAACAGAATTATTGAAAAGAAACATAGACTTGATAAGGAATTATATTTAGGTCAAAAGATTGTTTCCTTTACGTGTTGTATTAAAAATCGAGATCAGGTGTTTGTCAAGAAAGACTTGTTTGATGAGTTTGAAAATATACTTTTAAAAGAATTAAGTAAATTTAAGTGTGACTCTCTTATTCATCTATTTATGCCTGACCATGTTCATTTAATTCTAAGAGGCAAAAATGAAAGTTCTGATGTTATAAAAACAGTGGACATGTTTAAACAAGAAACAGGATTTTGGTTTTATAAAAACTTGAATAAAATAAAGTGGCAAAAAGATTACCATGATCACATTATTAGAAACGATGAAGATCTTAAAAAGCATATCAATTATGTATTGTATAATCCTATAAGAGCAGGAATTTGCGAACATTGGAAGGAATATAAATTTAAAGGTTCAACAGTATATAATTTTGATGATTGGGAATAATTATCAATCATAAATGTAGCCGCAGGCTTTATGCCTGCGGTGGTATCATGGATTGTGATCCGCGACCATAAAGGTCGCGGCTACATTGAGATTAGATCATTATGGTATGATGAGCAACCCATAAAGATTGTGCCCACCAACAAATAAATTGTAGCCGCAGGTTTTATGCCGGCGGTGGAATATAATTAATAAAAGATGGCTCAAAAGAGCATAGACAAATTAATAATCAACTCCCCATATTCCGAGCCGTCCCACTATTGGAGATATGACAGAGAGAACAGAACCTTTTCATTGGAAGATGGAAGGCGACCAGCAGGATATGTGATTGCATCGGTAAGCTCACGTTCATTTGACGATCCGGGAAGATTTATTGAGATACCTCTTGTAAATCTGATACGCCCGAGAATAGAGAAATGGAAAGGAGAAGGTTATCCCGGAGTTTCGGGAATTACAAAAAGATTACTTGAACATTGGAATGAT
>JBDTLQ010000081.1:0-9976 GCA_039934715.1 Ignavibacteria bacterium
CCAGCGGCTTAATGTCAGCAGGAATACATGTGATCGACACACAGGTAATTCCCATACCTATATTAAGACAGGAACTGAAAAGCGGTGAAGGCATGGGCGGTGTCTTCGTCAGAAAATCACCGTTTGACCGGATGTCGACAGACATTATTTTTTTCGATAAGGACGGCAGGGATCTTTCGGGAAACAAAACCAAGTCTATTGAAAGAATATTTTTCAGTGAAGAATACAGGCGTGCGGATTTTGATAAAGTAGGCACACTGAAATTTCAGGAAAGAACAAATGAAAAATATACCAAACATTTTCTTAATTGCCTGGACCTTATTTCGATCAGGAAAAAGAAATTCAAAATTGTAATTGATTACTCTTATGGAATAGCTTCTACTGTATTTCCAAATATACTTGGCGAGCTGAACTGTGATGTTGTTTCTTTATCAGCCCATCTTGATTCGGAAAAGACAACGCGCTCAATAGACGACTTCCATGATTCGCTTAACCATTTTTCTTATATAGTAAAATCACTTCACTATGACATTGGCTTCACGATCGATGCGGGAGGAGAAAAGATCTGGCTTGCGACAGCCGAAGGAAATATTCTTGACGGCGACAGGATGCTGGTTCTTGTTTTAAAAATGTTCCTGATAGTTACAGATAATGTGAGAAAGATCGCAGTGCCAGTACAGGCAACAAGTGAGGTTGACCTTGTAGCAAATGAATTCGGAGTTGAAGTTCTTAGAGTAAAGGATACGCATTACTCGATGATGATGGCGTGTGATGATAATGACGTAAGTTTTGTCGGCGGGACAAGAGGCGGATTCTTATTTCCTGAATTTTTATACGCCACTGACGGAATGTTTTCCGTTGCTAAGATATTAGAGCTTGTTGCCCGAAGCAACCAGACCATTGATGAGCTTGACAAGACAACAGCGAAGTTGTTTATGCTCAAAGAAAACATCATATGCTCGAAAGAAGAAAAGGGCAGCATCATGCGAAAATTTATGGAGGATACTGTTCAGTATAAACAACAGCTCATTGACGGAGTGAAAATATTTATCGATGATGATGCTACTGTTTTATGCATACCGGATAAAGACCGTAATCTGGTCCATCTTAATATTGAATCTCCTTCAGAGCTCAAATCAAAGAAGCTGCTGAAAGAATTTAAAAAGAAGATAGAGAGTTATCTGAAAAGCGAATAGAAGTCTGAGTGCGGAGTGTGTGGGAGTGTATGGAGTATGGAGTTAAATTGTTGAAAGAGATAGAAACAATTTTTTAAATTAAAGTACTACCTATAAAAATTTTTACTAACTTAATTTATAAGGGGTTAAGTTTTATATTTCCTCTTAATAAGGGCGATGAAAATAAGTGATATCTTAAACGAGAAAATAATTTCCGTTGATCTTGAGGCTGCTGATAAGGATGAGGCGATCAATAAAATGGTAGATCTTGCCGCGAATTCAGATCTTATGCTGAATCTTGAAAAAGTAAGGCAGTGCGTCTTTGAACGTGAACGGCTTGTATCAACAGGTGTCGGTAAAGGATTTGCCATTCCGCACGGAAAGACTGACGAAATAAAAGACATTGTTGCCGCCTTTGCTATATTAAAGAACCCTATCGACTTCGATTCCATAGATCTTGAACCTGTGAAATTTATTTTTTTAATTGTCGGGAAAGAGAGTTTGCTTAATGCTCACATCAAACTCTTGAGCAGAATATCCAGACTAATGAACAAAGATGAATTCAGAAACAAGCTGGCTGACGCCAAATCTCCCGGGGAAGTTCTTACTCTCTTCAGAAATGAAGAGCAGATGTATTTTGATATATAATTAATTTCACAAAACATTTTATTTTTTTAATGATCTGAACTCGGATCGTTAAGGCATTAACAAAAAAAATAATTCTGCATTTTGCCTGATACTGTAAATTACACTCTTACCATTGAAAAACCCTTTACACATTACTGTGAAGTTGAGATCTTATTAAAAGACATTACACAGGATCATATAATTTTTTCAATGCCTGTCTGGACACCGGGATCATATCTTATCAGAGAGTTCGCGAAAAATGTCGAGGATGTAAAAGCTGAAAATTCTGAAGGGAAAGCTCTTAACTTTGAAAAGATAAATAAGAATTCATGGAAGGTTGATACAAAGAATGAAAAAAGTGTTAAAATAAAATATAAAGCTTACTGTAATGAACTCACGGTCAGAACAAGTTTAATAAACACTGAGCACGCATTCATAAACTCTTCGGGTACATTTATGTATGTTAAAGGTTTTGAGAAGAAAAAATGTATCCTTGCAATAAATTGCCCTGCCGGCTGGAATAAAATTTCTACCGGACTGGAAAAAGGATCCGTAAACATTTACTCAGCGGAAAATTATGACGTATTTATCGATTCACCGGTCGAGATCGGAAATCAGAATGTTCTTGAATTCGATATCAAGGGGATCAAGCATTCCATTTGCATGGCAGGGAAAGGGAATTATAAAGATGAGACAATAATAAATGATTTCAAAAAAATTGCCGAAGAAGAGATAAAGCTTTTTGGCGGAGAGATCCCATACAAACATTACACATATATAATTCATCTTGTCGAAAAGGGTGGAGGCGGACTTGAGCATCTTAATTCATTTGTCGCGCAGGCCAGCCGCTGGATCTTTAATGATGATGCTCTGTATAAAAAATTTCTCGGACTGGTATCGCATGAATTCTTTCACCTCTGGAATGTTAAAAGAATCCGGCCGGCTGCACTTGGACCTTTTGACTATGAAACCGAAAACTACACTAAGAGCTTATGGGTCGCCGAAGGATGGACGAGTTTCTATGACGATGTTATTTTGAGAAGGTGTGACATTCTTAATAATAAGGAATACCTGGAGTTTTTGAATGTGAACGTAAATGATATTATGAGATTCAAAGGAAGGTTCTCACAGTCGCTTGCAGAATCAAGCTTCGATACCTGGATAAAGTTTTACCGCAAGGATGAGAATTACAGTAACTCTCAGGTTTCTTACTATACAAAGGGAGCCCTTGTTACTCTGCTCCTTAATATTGAAATTATCAAAAGCACAGAGGCGTCAGCATCACTGGATGATGCGCTGAGAATGCTTTATGAAGATCATAAAAAAGATCAGTCCAAAGGATATTCAGAAGAAAGAATGAAAGAGGTTTGTGAAATTGTTTGCGGCAAGAAACTGGATTGGTTCTGGGAAAAATATGTATATGGAGTTGAAGAGCTGCCTGTAAAAGATTATTTAAATGACTGCGGAGTGCTACTTACAGACGAGAATGAAACATCATCAGGCATTCTTGATGTTGAAATTAAAAATGATAACGGGAAATTAATTATCACCAAAGTCATTGCGGGCGGAACAGCATATGAATCCGGACTTAACGCGAATGATGAACTGATAGCTTTAGACGGAACCAGAGTTGATCCCGTATTGGCGGGGGCGTTATTAAAGAATTATAAAGAAGGCGATGAGATTAAAGTGTTGATAAATCGCGAAGGTTTTATAAAAGAGTTAAGTATAATATTTTTAAAGCCGCTGCCGAAATATAAGATCATCGAATCCGAAAATAAAACTGAAACTCAACAAAAATTTTTTAACAAGTGGATCAATGGATGAAATGATCCAGGTGAGAATTAATTTATTTTAAATATTATGAAAACATATGCTTTTATTTTTTTATTTTTAGCTGTGAATTTTGCATCAGCACAGTATCCCAATGTGATGATCACAAACTTAAGCTCTCCCAACGAACCGTCAATTTGCATCAACCCGAAAAATACCAACCAGCTTGTAGCAGGTTCAAATCTTAATCTGTATTACTATTCCACTAACAGCGGGTTCAACTGGTCAAAGGGCACACTTACATCTACGTTCAGTGTCTGGGGAGATCCGTCAATTACCGTTGATACAGCAGGAGCTTTTTATTACGGACATCTGACAAATTCAGCAAGCAGCTACTTCATAGACAGGATCGTAATTCAAAAGTCAACCAACGGCGGGGCGAACTGGAGTAACGGAACGTTCACGGGATACATTCCTCCCAAACAGCAGGACAAAGAATGGTTGTGTGTCGATCCCAGGAACAATAATATTTACACTACATGGACTCAGTTCGACGAATACGGAAGCAGCAGCCCTTCCGACAGCTCGATCATTTTATTTTCACGTTCAACTGATGCCGGCAATACATGGAGCCCGGCTTTACGGATCAATAAAAAGGCAGGTGATTGCATTGACGCGGATAATACTGTTGAAGGTGCTGTGCCGTGTGTCGGGCCAAACGGTCAGATCTATGTTTCCTGGTCGGGACCTTTGGGAATTGTAATGGATAAGTCAACGGATGGCGGCACAACATGGCTGAGCGAAGACAAATTTGTAACATCACAGCCGACCGGATGGGATTATGGAATTGCCGGGATCAGCAGAGCAAACGGTTTGCCAATTACCGCATGCGATATTTCCAATGGTCCGTATCGAGGAAACATATATGTAAATTTTTCCGATCAGAGAAATGGCCCGGCTGATACTGATGTCTGGTTTGTAAAATCTACTGATGGAGGAAATACATGGAGCTCTGTCAAAAGAGTTAACGATGATCCTGCGGGCAAGCAGCAGTTCTTCACATGGATGACAATAGATCAGGCGACGGGATATCTGTATTTTGTTTTTTATGACAGAAGAAATTATACAAATACACAAACGGATGTCTATATGGCAAAGTCAACTGACGGAGGGGAAACATTTGAAAACTTTGTTGTCAGTTCATCGCCATTCACTCCTAACGCGTCAGTATTTTTCGGAGACTATACTAACATAACTTCCTATGACGGAAAAATAAGACCCATATGGACGCGTCTTGATAATACATCTCTGAGCCTGTATACAGCAATCGTGGATTTTATTACAAATGTAAAACAGGTAAACTTATCCGTACCCCAATCACTGAAATTGTATGACAATTATCCGAACCCGTTCAACCCTTCGACTAAGATTAAATTCGATGTAACAAATAATGTCAACTCTAATATTACAATAAAGATCTTTGATTCAAACGGAAGAGAGGTTGAGAAGCTTGTTGACGGAAGCTTCATTCCAGGGACTTATGAAGTGCAATGGGATGCATCTAATTACGCGACCGGTGCATATTACAGCAAACTGGAATCAAGTACATTCACAGACTCTAAGCTCATGATCCTTATCAAATAAACATTCAGTAATCAAAATTAAAGAAATATCAAATGAACGAATCAAGAAAAAGTAAAGTAGTATCAGCCAACAGTGAAGCAGAACTTTCTGTAATAGTTCAAACGGAAATAGTAGAACAGGGATGGCAGGCAGACGGCGGGGTAATAAAAAATTCTGACGGGACATTTTCTCAGAAACTTGTAAAATAGTTTTTGAATAAACATTTATAAATTCAAGTTTAGATTTAGCTTTACTTAAAGGCATTATCAGTTAATGTCCGGTTATTAAGTTATTTTTAGAAAATATTATACCTATTTTTATAATTAATTAATAAATCCAAAACAAAAATTTAAATGAAAATTTTAACACTGCTGTTTGTAGTAGTAATGATTGTTTTAGTTTCATTTTCTCTGAACAATCCGACTACAAGTCAAAATGTACTTTCGAATTTTTATGAAGATAACAATTATACCGAAGGTGAAATTATTGTTATGTTCAAATCCGGAACTGACGTCAAATCATTTCTTAGCAATTACAGGAACATTGATCTGAGTGTAAAAGAAATACTTGTCAAAGATATGAACATTTATTTACTTCAATATAATGTAGCAAGATCACTGCCTGTTGACGCGCTGATGTCTGTCATGAGAAATAACAGCGTCGCAATTGCACAGTTCAATCACAGCGTTAAAGAGCGTGCAATTCCTAATGACACAAGGTTTGCCGAACAATGGGACAAGAACAACACCGGACAAACAGGCGGAACACCTGATGCGGACATTGATGGTCCGGAAGCCTGGGAAAATTCCATGGGCGGTCTGACAGTGCTGGGTGATACTGTTGTAATAGCAATTGTAGACGGCGGACAGCAGCTTGATCATCAGGATCTTGATACATGGAGAAACTGGGCGGAGATCCCGGGCAACGGAATTGATGATGATAACAACGGATATGTTGACGATGTCAACGGCTGGAATGCAACAACAAACAACGGAACCATCCCTGCAAATAATCATGGTACACACTGCGCGGGTATCGCGGGCGCGAAAGGAAATAACAACCAGGGTGTTGCCGGTGTTAACTGGAAAGTAAAAACAATGCCTGTCGTTGGTTCATCGGGCACAGAGTCCGTTGTAATAAAAGCGTACGGTTACGTTCTTAAGCAAAGACAGATGTATAACAGTTCAAACGGAGCCCAGGGCACTTTTGTAGTAGCAACGAATTCATCTTTCGGAGTTGATAACGGTCAGCCTGCTAATTATCCTTTATGGTGCGCGTTTTATGATTCACTTGGCCACGCGGGAATTTTAAGCGCGGGTGCGGGTCCGAATAATAATGTCAACATTGATGTCGTTGGAGATATACCGACAACATGTCCGAGCAATTATATGATCGCTGTTACAAACACAACCAACACCGACCTTAGGAACAGCGGCGCGGGTTACGGTCCGATCAACATGGATCTCGGTGCTCCGGGAACAAACATACTTTCAACTACTCCGGGAAATACCTACGGACTATTAACCGGTACTTCAATGGCAACACCGCAGGTAACAGGGGCTATAGGATTAATTCACGCGGGCGCGAGCAGCGTGTTCATGAACCTTGTAAAAAATGATCCCGATTCCGCGGCTTTACTTTTCAAACAATATATTCTTTCAAGCGTTGATACCATTCCGGCGCTGACAGGAATTACAGTCTCCAATGGAAGACTGAATGTTAGTAAAATGCTGCAGAAGGTTAAAGTGACGAATGTACCTGTTCTTAATCCGTTCGCGCTGAGAACTCCTTCCGCAGGAGCAAGACTTACATCAATCCCTTTTGGAACAACATTATACACGATCGCGTGGGACACATCAGCAACAGGCGCGACATACAGATTTGTTTTCGGAAGTCCGACAACATCGATAAGAAGAATTTCTATCGCCAGTGCAACCGATACTCTAAAAATTTCTTCAGGTCAGCTCGATAATATTCTCGCAGGACTCGGATTGAATCCCGGAGATTCTCTTGTAGGACAATGGGATGCATGGTCATACAGACTGCTTCCTGTTAATGATTCATTGAAATCAAACAACGGTCCGAGATCAATGACATTGAAACGCAACATACCCGCGCTGTCTTCATTTAATCTAAGTACTCCGCCTTCAGGTATTACAGTTCAGACCACTTCAACTGATTATCTTCCTTTGAATTCAACATGGACAAGATCAGGACTTGGCGTGAAATATAAATGGA
The DNA here is from genome assembly GCA_039934715.1 of Ignavibacteria bacterium. Classification (GTDB taxonomy): domain Bacteria; phylum Bacteroidota; class Ignavibacteria; order Tepidaquicellales; family Tepidaquicellaceae; genus JAGPCH01. The sequence continues at coordinate 7,437 of JBDTLQ010000081.1, forward strand.
TGTACGCTTCACCTGATTTCAGTTCTGCAGCGAATATCCGCGGAGTTTATCAGGCAAGCAATGGCGGTTATGATTCTTCAATAAACATAAGAAGATCAGTACTGGACTCGATCGCTATGGCCCTTGGAATAGGTAACAATGATTCCATCAACGGACAATGGAGAGTTTATGCTTACAACGGTTTTGATTCAGTCGCATCATCACAGACCTTTAATTTAAGGATAAGAAGAATTCCGGTATCAACTGTCACGATCGGTGACGGAACAACAGGTGAAGATTATCCTCTGGACAGATTTTATAATTATTTCAGATGGCAGGGAATTTATCTCGGCTCTGAAATTAATACGAATGGATCAATTAGAAAAATTAAATTCTATCAGAATAATTCCGTAGGAGGAGTTACTAGTGAGAACGTCAGAATATTCATGAAGTCGACAACCGAATCCTTGCTGCCGACAGGTCCATGGGATTCCACAGGAATGACGCAGGTGTTTTCCGGTACGATTCAGAGTCTTGCAGCTCCGGGATGGGTTGAGATACAATTCCCAACACCATTCGTTTATTCAAGTGATCAGAATCTGATGGTGTCGATCGGAAGAGATTTCCAGCAATACGTTGATGACTATCCGACATATGCTTACACAGTTACTTCCACAGATTACAGATCAAGACGAGGAAGAAGTGATGCATCGTATCCGACAACCCTGACGCAGAGTGTTAACAGGGCTAACGTTCAGTTTGAACTCACCCTGTCAACGGGGATCAACAGTAATTCTGCTTCTATACCTGATGTCTATTCACTTGCGCAGAATTATCCGAACCCATTCAATCCCGCTACAAAAATTAATTTCTCAATTCCAAAACAGGGACTTGTATCGCTTAAGATCTACGACGTACTTGGAAAAGAAGTCATGACTCTTGTGAATGAACAAAAGCCTGCCGGAAATTATGAAATTAATTTCAACGGAGCTAACTTCGCCAGCGGTGTATATTTCTATAAATTGGAATCAGGAGAATTCAGTAACATTAAGAGAATGATCCTTCTGAAGTAAGTTATTTTATATTTGCAACAAAAGGCTTTAAGATTTTTTCTTAAAGCCTTTTGTGTTTTAGATCATTGCTGTCCAAATTATTTTTCTCTTTTGAAATTTGTATGTTTTATTGTTCCCAAGTGAAATACTCTTTTGGTTTGTAAAAATTTACCCTTAAAACTTTTTTAACCGCAAAGCGCGCAAAGGTGTGCAAAGAAATCAAAGACTTATCTTTGTGAGCTTTGCGTGTCTTTGCGCTCTTTGCGTTTAAATTAGATATTTCCAAATGTAAACGTTTTAGACGGATGTGGTTTTATATGAATTTTTTTGAAGGATTAAAATTTACTTCGCGGTCTTGATCTCTTTACCCGGGCGCAGCTTGCGGTACTGGATCCACAGATGTATCATTATGAATCTTTTAAACACAACATAAGAAACTCTCACCCTATCACTAAAGCTGAGTTCTTTTGAAGCGAATGTGTAGTGCAGATGTTTTCTGATACGGTGGATAGTAAATATAAATGAAGAGCTGACGATCTTTATTTCTTTATACCGCTTTATTCTTTCAATGACAGTTTCCTTTCTCACAACTCTGAATAGCAAACCGGTGAAATCGAGCTTTGCGATATCGCCCTGGGTGACGATGACGAAAAACATTAATGCTTCCCCGCCGACGTCCATTCCGAATGGGATCTGTTTCAATGCCGATGTTACATAGATCCCGTGAACACCAACTCCCGAGTCCGTGTTGCTCACAACCTTTATCAGCGCATCCCTTTTAGAAAGGCCGGTGGTCTGAATATCTTCGTCTAAATTTGAAATGAATTTATTTTCTGTATCGATCCACTCGGCACGCGGATAAGCCATCAGTACATTCTTGTTCTTTTCAAGAAATTCAACACCTCTTTCAAGGTAATCCGGTTTGAACATATCATGAGCACCGAGCCAGATGAAATATTTTGTTTTGGATTTGTTCAGAGCGAATCTAAAATTGTTTGGTATCCCGATATTTTCTTCCTGCCGGTATACACTTATCCTCGGATCTCTCTCGGCGTAACCCATCGCGATATCGTATGAGCTGTCGGTTGAACAGTTATCGGCTATTACGATCTCAATATTTTTTAAGGTCTGATCTAAAACCGATTGGATGGTTGATGCGAGATATTTTTCTTCATTGTAAACCGGAATTCCTACTGTGATGATCGGCTCGGACATTTTTATTTTATTCTTTTCAGATAACCGCCCGGCGAAACGGAGATAAGTAATTTATGATCTATGGAATTCTGTATCTGAAAGTCATCGTTCATTTTAAGAAAATCAAAGACTGCGGTCTTCGGGTTATCCCCCACGCTCCAAGACCTGTCCTTATAAAAATCTTCCGGCATGTCTTCAATGAGAGTATCGAACACAACAAGATAACTGTCTCTTGTAACAAAAGGCGAATACAGCTTCAGTTCATCTGCTACGTGATCGTGTGTATGATTAGAATCAAGCGCGACAAGAATGGTC
>JBDTLQ010000082.1:0-9963 GCA_039934715.1 Ignavibacteria bacterium
ATTTTTCCTGGGCTGGTATCTTAACTCACGAGCCAATAAGATAAAAATTGAAGGCGCCGAAAGCGTTGCAAAAAAGATAATAAATGACGCTGAATCAAACTCAAAGGAAAAAATAACCGCAGCAGATAAAAGAGCAAAAGAAATATTATCGGACTCGGAAAAAGCATCACAGAACCTGAAAAAGGAAAAGCTGCTTGAGGTTAAAGATGAATTCTACAGACGCAAACAGAAATTTGATGATGAAATAAAAGAAAGAGAAAAGGATGTTATAGAAGACGAAAAGAAGATCAAAGCCGAAAAAGAACTAATCGAAAAGACAAAACATGAGTTAAGTAATTCGGAAACTAAACTCGCAAAGATCCAGGATGAGTTTGAAATAAAATTGACTGAAACATGCGCGAAGACAGCCGCAGCTGAAAGTATTGTCAACCAGTATTCTGAAATTCTCGAAGAACAAAAGATCAAGCTTCACAGAATATCAGGATTGAATGAGGAAGAAGCAAAGAAAGTGCTGTTTGAAACTCTGATCAATGATTCAAAACTTGAAGCCGCTCAGAAGATACAGGAAGTCAGGGAAGAAGCAAAACTTGAATGCAACCGCATCTCGAAAAATATAATAATACAATCCATACAGCGAACGGCTTCAGACCACTCAGTCGAAACTACAGTCAGCGTTCTGCAGATCAATTCGGATGAACTCAAAGGAAGGATCATTGGCAAAGAAGGAAGAAACATCCGAGCCTTCGAAGCCGTCACGGGAGTTGATATTATAGTTGATGATACACCCGAGGCTATAATCATTTCGGGATTTGATCCGTTCAGAAGAGAAGTTGCAAGAGTGGCAATGGAAAGACTTATAGCTGACGGAAGAATTCATCCCGCGAGAATTGAAGAAGTTGTGGAAAAGGTACACAAGGAACTTGTTGAAGAGCTTATAAGGGTCGGTGAGAATACACTTATCGAGATGGGGATTCAGGGAGTACACAGAGATATTATCACTTTGATAGGAAGAATGAAATTCCGTTCCAGCTATGGACAGAATGTTTTGAATCACTCGATCGAAGTAGGTCATCTTGCAGGGATAATGGCAGCCGAGCTTGGTCTTGACGCACAGATGGCAAAGAGAGCCGGATTGCTTCACGACATGGGAAAGACAATTGACAGGAACATTGAAGGACCTCACGCTATGCTGGGATATGAAGTAGCCAGGAGGTGCAAGGAGCACGCGATCATCTGCAATGCTATAGGAGCTCACCATGATGAGATGCCGATGGAACATCCGATATCTATACTTGTTCAGGCAGCTGATTCAATCAGCGGAGCAAGACCGGGAGCAAGAAGAGAATCAGTTGAAGCATATTCAAAGAGACTTGAAAAACTGGAAACGATCGCTAAATCTTTTGAAGGCGTTGCCAAGACTTACGCAATCCAGGCGGGCCGTGAAGTAAGGGTAATCGTAGAACAGGAAAGGATCAATGATGTATCTCAGGATCAGCTTGCTTCGGATATCGCTCACAAGATACAGGAGGAAATGGAATATCCGGGACAAATAAAAGTAAACGTGATTAGGGAAAGAAGGTCTATTGCATACGCTAAATAATTTGCATACATTGAAATTATTTAATAATTTATGAAAAGAAAGAAACTTGTAGTTGGTGTAACGGGAGGAATTGGTTCCGGAAAAACAGAAGTTTGCAAAATGCTTGCAAAGCGCGGATTCAAGGTTTTTTATGCCGACCTTACTGCCAAGAATCTTTATCTGAAAGATAAAAAGCTTGTTGCAGGCATTGTAAAGCTCTTTGGAAAAGATATACTTAATTATAAAGGTAAAGTAAATCTCCCTAAGCTTAAAGATAAGATCTTTTCGAGTAAAAAAAATTACCAGTCCTTAAACAAACTTGTCCATCCTGTTGTAATAGATTTCCTTAACAAAGAAGCCAGGAAAAGTAAATTCGATATTGTCATCATTGAATCCGCTGTATTGTTTGAAAGCGGATTTGATAAAGACATGGACTACGTTGTTACAATTTATTCAAATAAGAAAAACCGTGTAAGCAGGCTGATGCTCAGAGATGAAGCGAGCTCTAACGAGATAAGTACCCTGATGAAATTTCAGATCGATGAGAAGAAGAAAATGGCGATGTCGGATTTTGTGCTGATGAATAATAAATCTCTGGATGACCTTAAGATCCAGGTGGATTTTTTAAGTAATGTTTTAAAGTCAATACATCAGCCTTCAAATAAGTAACTATTTTTCCGGTCTTCTCACTACGTAGTCGCCATTCAGTTTATATTTTCCGTGACAAACGTTGTTCTTAATGTTATCATCATTATTCTCCTGCCTTGTCCCCGCCCAGTAACCTAAAGCAAACTCTTCATTTCTTATCTTCACAAGTGATTCAAATATTATCACATGATAACTCCACGCAATTATGTCGCCCCGCCGCGCATCCTTTATCTCGTTTATTCCTATCACAGGAAGAATATCTTTAAAGTTGGATGTATCGTGAAGATCTCTCGACAGTGCATTGACTTCGGGAGTTTTGAAACCGGCTTTGTATAAAACATTCAGAGCGAAGATGTTGCACTTTGTCGAACCGTTAAGAACTATCAGTTCATTATCCAGCCAGTAAAGATAAGTTGAATCTACGTCCGGCGAATACATTTCATTGTTCTGCTCAACCTTCGCTGTGCTGAGAATAATGTTCCCTTTTTCTGTCTCGGTGACAGACTCTTTCGTTTCTTTTTTTTCGGATGACTCTTCTCTCTCTTCTTCATAGTCAGAGGCAGATCCGCATCCGCTGATATATGACATTAATAAAATTGCAAAAAGTATAAATGATAATAAATTAAAACGCATATTACTCACCGGGCTTCTCGGTTTTATATTTATCCCATTGCTCTTTTGCAAATTCAAGGAATTCATCCGGCGCGCTGTTAAAGGACGGGTCAACCTTCATGCTCCCCTTCTGAAAATCCTTTCCATTCATTACAAGATCCATCGACCCTCTTAATGCATATTTTTTTTCACCCTCATGCATGATGAGTTTCAAACCGTCACTGCTTACATCACCCTTGCATGACATTCTGTACATCAGACTGCTTTCGCCTGTGCCGTTATTGTCAAGATCAGTAATTGATAATGATCCGTCTATATACGCGAGTGTCAGATCTACTTCGCAGTCTTTCACAAAATCATAAATTTTCCAGAGCTGCCGGTTCCCGGATCCGTCAGTTATAATATGATAACCGAACAGTTCTTTGCTCCGTGTATCACCCTTGGAAATTTCTTCAGTCACTGTGACGAACAATAAATTCTTCCCTGAATTATCTTCCCATGTCACCATTGCTACGGGAGATCCGGTATAGCTAATGACTGATGGAATTTCCCTTATCCCGTATTCAACGTTCTTTACATCTCCGGGTGAAGTGGATTCGGAAGTTTTACTTTCCCGGTAAAATAGTATAAAGAGAATTGCGGCTAGCAGTAAAATATTTTTCATGATATTTTTTTTGATTTGCTTTAAGACTTAAGTCCAATTTCTTCTAAGCTTATACTTTGATCTTGTCTGTAAAATCTTTTCTAATTTATTCAAATAAAAAATTAAATAATACAGAATTGAGCGTGTTCCTGAATGATATATCATCATTAAAAAAAATGCCCGTAAGAATTTCCAAAACGAAATTCTCACGGGCAATACTATTTGTTTGTCCTTTAAGATCTACAGATTTATATCTTTTGCATCAAATACTCCTTTGAAAGGGAGCACTGTAAAATATTTTTCTAATATTTAAGGACAAATCATTCAGCGGGCACCGCTTTGCGCTCTGATGATTTTCCATTGCTGCTTTGTTTTTTAACAGTAGGCCTTATGTTCTGATTTACTCTGAATAGATTATCCGGATCATATTTATTTTTTATTGTAACCAGTCTGTCATAATTTTTTCCATAAGTTGCCTTTACACGATCTTCACTTTCTTCCATCATGAAATTAACATACCCCCCGGCAGCTGAATGCGGATGCATTGCTTCCCAATAATCTTTTGTCCATTTAGTTATTTTATCTTTATTAGCCGGATCCGGGTCAACCCCAACCATTACCATTGCATAGGTCGCATCGCGGTAATTCCACGGAGTTTCATTTTGACCAATCTTTGAAGCAGCTCCGTTTATTGGATACAAATGCATTGTAGAATGCATTGAAGGAAGTTTCTCTCCAAATTTAATATGCGTTGCAATTGCCTCGTCGCTCAGATCTTTTACAAAATCACCACGCCAGTACCATTGCATTCCCGGAACAAATAAAGCATCAAACATGCTTTGCAAAGCAGGCTGAGGTATTGGTCCTACGAAATCTAGTGCCGGTGTCTTAAAGGCGCGAATGGGTTTAAATACTTCTTCTGCCTTGTCCAGTGGTCCGCTGTAAGCCCATACAACACCGCACATTTTTTTATTATGAAGATGCTCAGGAAACGGTGGTCCCGGAGGAACTGTAAGGAAGGCAAAAAATCCGTTAAGATCTTCAGGTGCTTTTCTTATAAGTTCATCATACCATTTCATTACATCAGCTGATTCACTGAGTTCATAAAGCATCGGTCCTGCATAAAGCATGTCTATCGGATGAAGCTTAAATTTGAAAGCAGTAATGACTCCGAAGTTTCCACCGCCGCCTCTGACTGCCCAGAACAGATCAGTGTTTTCTTTTTCATTGGCTGTAACAAAACTACCATCAGCTAATACCACGTCAACTTCCAATATGTTGTCAATGCTCAATCCGCACTTGCGGGTAAGATGTCCAACTCCTCCCCCGCTGCTCAATCCGCCGACGCCTGTCGTCGAAATTATACCGCTTGGTGATGCAAGTCCGAAGACATGTGTTGCGTGATCAATGTCGCCCCATGTACAGCCGCCGCCGGCAATTACCGTTTTTGATTTGGGATCAACACGCGTATTTTTCATCATTGAAAGATCGATGACTAAACCGTCATCGCAAATTCCCAGACCTCCTGCATTATGGCCCCCGCTGCGGATGGAAAGAAGGATATGATTTTCTCTTCCAAAATTTACACATCTTATAACGTCTGCAACATCTGCACACTTTACTATCATCCTCGGTTTTTTACTTATCATCCCGTTATAAACTTTACGGGCTTCTTCATATTCCTTGTCTTGCGGTTCGATCAAAACACCTCTTAAAGAAGTCTTGAATTCCTGAATTGAATTTTCGTTTAACATTTTATTTTTGTTTTATTATTGTGAATATTTTGTTAATCAACTATTGTAAAAATTTCCCTGTCAGATGATTCAACAAGAGGAACAAATTTCTTATACCAATCCTGCCAGTCCTTATTACCGAAGGCAGTTCCTGAAATTTTTTCATATTCACTCAGGCTTTCAAATTCCATTTCAAGTACCAGTGTATATGACCTTCCTGTGATATCGGTCATCGCTTTTCCCGGTTTCATTTTCATGTCATTCATTATCTTTTTTATATCCTTAAGCGTTTCCTTCGCTTCTTTGGCTTTACCGAATTTAAGCTGGAACCTATCTCTTACAACTATCATTTTTTATGTCTCCTTTCGCCTTAACGGCAGTTTATTTTTTTGGTTTGATTCTTATTTTCAATAAAAATTTCGGCTGCGATTTTCTTTTGTATTTGTCATCTTTACAAAAATGCTTTTGATAAAGTGTTTTTGCAAAGAAATTTTTTTTAATTTGCACCCCGAACATTTATCTGCTAAAGCCTTTTTTTGATGTCAGGCCATCACGTTCATCCGTTAGTAATATCCTTAGCTGCTTTCTCAGCTCGGGAGTATCCTTGTGCCCGTGATCTTCAACCGCGTGTCTGAGAGCGGCTTTTAATACTTCCTTTTCACTTCCTGAAATTGTGAGAGTGCAGTCAGTTTCATTCGGGAAACTTCTGCAGTCAATCAATTTTCGCTTTAACTTCCTCATGTTTAATTTTCTTATATAAAATGCAATCATTGGTTTTAAATTGCAAAGAAATTTTCAGATGAATGTTATAAAAAAATCCTTGTGCGTGTATACTCAGATCACTGACATAAATTTAGAAAACAGACCATTTTTACATATTTTATATAAGTGATTTGTTATAACTTATTTCATTAAAATAATTTGACCAATTAAGGGCAGATAATCAGAATTACATTCTAAAGAGCCTTTGCAAGAAATTTATTGATACTTCATGAATTTCCCGGAAGCAAGTTTTAGTTATTTGACTGATTTTTCTATTAACAAATGTATCCGGAGATCTGACAGTTGAAAAAAATCTGTACTTCATAATTCATAATTTGTAATTAGCCGCTTCTGATGCTCAAAAGCAAATTCCTAGATATCGTCAAAACCTTCACCCCGGAAGAGTTAAAAGGATTCAGAAACTTTGTCCGCTCCCCTTTTCATAATTCAAATAAGAATGTAATCAAGGTCACCGACATTGTCAGCAAACATTATCCGGATCTCAGCCACACTAGGTTGGAAAAGGAAAACATATTCAAAAAGATCTACCCGGGAAAGAAATATAATGACGCTGTAATGAGGATAATCTTATCTGATCTTCTGCAGCTTTCGGAAGAATTTCTGATGATAACAAATCTTACGAATGATCCCGTTAAAGGAAAAAAATTATTACTAAATGAGCTTAACAAAAGAAACCTTCATACTCTTTTTAAACGCCAGTCAAAGATTGCCGAAGATATGCTTGCACAGGACGGATTGATCGATATGTTTTATTTCCATGAAAAGTTTGATGTTCAGACCATGAAGATCGATAATATGATCTCACAGGGCAGACAGCCGGAAATAGCCGGCGATGCTCTTAAACAGGGTGAGTATCTTATAAATTTTTTTCTTATCAGCATTCTGAATATCGCGCACGAACTTAGAACACACAGGGAAGTTCTTAACGTGGACTTTGATTTTAATCTTGTTGAAAAATTTCTTAACAGCACTGAGTTAAATAAATATTTTGATTACTGCAGAGAAAACAATTATGAGTTTTATTCAATATTAATGATCTACTACTACATGTATCTTTCCATGAACGATCATGAAAATGAAGAGTATCTTTTTAAATTAAAAGAACTGGTATATAAGAATCTTCATCTGTTCAAACGGGAAGAACAGTTTAATCTTTTCGTTATACTGGAAAGTATCTGTACTTCATTTGCCATGATAGGTTCAAATAAGCATAATGAATATCTTATGGACATATATGAAATGATGCTTGCTAAAAACATATACACTCATACCGAAACTGATTTCTTCCAGCTGAATCTTTTCCGCAATATGTTTTATACTGCTCACAAACTTAAGAGGTTTGTGTGGGTTGAACAATTTATCAATGAATATATTGATAAGATACTTCCGAAATACAGGGAAGACGTAAAGCATCTGGCATTTGCATATATTTATTTTGATAAAAATGAATATGATAAGGCGCTTGCAGAGATAACGCAGGTAAATTATAACTACTTTGTTTTCAAATTTGATGTCAGGATATTAACTCTGAAAATTTATTATCAGATGGGCTCATATGAGACCGCTCTTTCTCTGATTGATTCCTTTTCACATTTCCTTATGTATAACAAATCAGCGGAATCTTACAGGGAAAGCTTTCTGATTTTTTTAAAGTTTGTCAGGGAGTTAATAAAATTCAGGTCAGGCAGCGATAAGAAGGAGATCGGCGAGATCAGAAAGGAAATTAACGATACCAAAATATTATTAAATAAAGACTGGCTGCTTGAGAAGACCGAAGAACTTGATAACTAGTATATTTTATCTGATGAATTTTTTAGCATTCTTAATTTATGTATAAATTGATCAAAGGAAATATGAATTTCTCGCGTTTACACTATTATGTTTTACTTATACCTTTTTTTTATCTTACCATTGCTCCTGAAGCTTATTCAATTACAAATTCCGGCGATACAACATCCTCCTGCAATATAGCCACAACAAATGGTGTGGTTTATAAAAAAGTAAATATGTTTGATGCGGATGATTCCACTGTTAAGATCTTAAAAAATAATTATGTCAAAGTTATCCCGGTAAAGGATATACGGAGCATAACATTTCAGGGGCATGGATTTGGACCCGGGGCACTTACAGGCGCAGCAATAGCTTTTGGATTGGGCTTGCTGGGGGGCAAAGGTATAAATGCAACCGGAGATGGTACACAGGAATGGAAGATCGGGACCGCTCTGGCTATCGGGTGCATACTGGCTGTTCCTCTTCTTCTTATTGGCGGCGGGATCGGAGCATTGCTCGCTGATGATAAATTATATGATCTGAGTGAATTGAACTTTGAAGATAAGAGAAAACAAATTTTGTTTTTGATCAAAGAATATTCAGAATGATGTTAGTAAAAAAGAATATCCATATTAACTCTCAACCTTTGATTCTTAACTTATTTTATTTAACTAATCAACTCACATGAAAGCAAAGCTAACCGGGACAGCACCAATACTGCTTGTAAAGGATGTAACCGAATCTGCTAACTGGTACAGAGATAAACTCGGATTTGAGATAATGAATTTTTATGGTGAGCCACCAACATACTGTATCATCACACGTGATGAAAATTATTTAATGTTTTGTAAAGCTCCTGCAGAGACGATCGTTCCAAACTGGAAGAATGTCCAGGCAACAAGCAACGTTTACTTCTGGGTAGATGATGTTGAAGTATTGTATGAAGAATATAAAGCATCGGGTGCCAAGATCGACTGGGATCTTTGCATTCAGCCATATGGTGTGAAAGAGTTCGGGATCAATGACCCGGATGAGTATGATATAGCTTTCGGGCAGGTAATCAAATGAGTGTGTAGAGTGTGTTGAGTGTACCCAATATTTAGTAATTTAACTTTTAACTTTTAATTTTTAACTATGCAAAAAACCCTCCGGCAATTATTTTTTATTTTAGCTGTCATGCTTTTTATTTCAGCTAAATTATTTTCAAGAGATATTTTCGATGACTTTACGCGCGAAGATAAACTCCGTATCCGTGAAGCTTATAATGTTTTTAAAGAGTTCGGAAATCAGGTCTGGAAGAATTGGGACAGCGCTCCGTTTGCGATACTCCTTGTTACAGATGAAAATGAATATCTGATCTATCATCCGAATCCGTCAAATGATTTTACATTAATTGGTTCAGATTCAATAACAGGAAGTAATGTTTACACACGTCCGCGCCAGTTCAGCAGCAGCTTCCTCGCTACATTCCCCGCAGCGAATGGAGTATCAACAATTGTTGTAGGTAATCCTGCGAATACAGGTCTTTCAAGTATGAGCTGGGTGAATACAATTCTTCACGAGCATTTTCATCAGCTGCAAAGTTCACGTGATGATTATTATGCAGCTATTGGATCCCTTGGTCTTGCAGGAGACGACAGCACAGGAATGTGGATGCTGAATTATAAATTTCCTTATGACGATCCTTCTGTAGGAAAAAAATACAGTGAACTTGTTCAGTCAGCAAAGAAAACTTACCTGTCAATAAATACACCTGAGTTCGATAATAATGTAAAGGAATTTCTTACAGCGCGTAAGGATTTTAAATTACTTCTTAATGAAAATGATTATAAATATTTTTCATTTCAGGTTTGGCAGGAAGGAATTGCACGCTATACAGAACTTAAGATCGCTGACCTGATGAGAAATGAATATTCTCCCGCGAAAGAATTTGCCGAACTTGAAGACTATATCCCGGCCGACTCTTTTTATACATTTGTAAATGACAAAATTCTCAAACGCGCCGACTCTCAGTCTCTTGCTATAGATCAGAGAACTTGTTTTTATACCTTAGGAGCTTTGGAAGGTTTTATATTAGATAAGGTAAATCCGGATTGGAAAGATCTTTATTTTGATAAAAAATTTTTTGTTGAGGAGTATTATTAAGTTAAAAGTTAAAAGTTAAAAGTTAAAAGTTAAAAGTTAAAAGTTAAAAG
>JBDTLQ010000083.1:0-9951 GCA_039934715.1 Ignavibacteria bacterium
CCTGCCGTAATTTATCCAGTGAAAGATGGGATGAAATTATACAGAGAAGAGCAGGGGAAGCGAATACTCTCATACTTGGAAATTTTCTTGCAATATTCGGACTGGGACTGATCGGTTTTTCAACTAACATTTATTTCCTGCTGGCTCTGATAGTTTTGCTTGCAATGGGAAATGGTATGAGCAATACTGTGTCAGTTAGTTTATTGTCACAAAATATAAACCGTGAACAGCAGGGAACGGTGCTCGGTATCAATCAGTCGCTAAGTTCTCTTGCAAGATTTTTCGGACCGGTTTGGGGCGGGCTTGTTTATCAGCATCTTGGTTATAAATTTCCGTTCATAACGGGCGGGGTATTTATGGCATTGGTTACAGTTTATAGCTACAGGGTATTAAAAAGAAAACCGTCGATAACGTAGTGCAGAGCTATCTCATTCCTATAACTCCGAACATTCTTCCCGATTTGTTCCCATCTCTTCTGTATGAATGCAGCATATCTTTCTCTTTGAATGTGCAGTACTCGGAAACTTCAATATTACTCTTCAGTATTCCTGAGTCTGTCAACTGGTCGTAAATATCTTTTTTCAGATCCAAAAAATATTTACCGTTGTCTTTTTTTATCTTAACATTATCACTAAAAAACTCAGCTACATCATGACCAACTTCATAATTTTCAGCTGATATGCCCGGACCAATATAGGCAACAAGCTTAGACACATTGATATTAAACTTCCGTTGTAATTCTTCTATTGTTTTTACAACGATCTTTTCAGAGGTACCTTTCCATCCGGAATGAATTCCGGCGGCAATTTTTTTTTCCGGTTCAAATAAAAAAACAGGTATGCAGTCCGCAACACTTACCGCGAGAAAATTATTTTTCCTGTCCGTATAGATCGCGTCGCACCCATCAAAAATACACGGTTCTGCGGAATAATTTATTATTGTTGAGTGGATCTGTTTTTGAAATGTAACTTCTTCTTCCTTTATTCCAAGCTCTTCAAAAAATGATCTGCGGTTTTTCTTTACATCTTCCGGATCATCGCCGACTGAGTTACTGAGATTCAGACAATATTCACCCTTTGATACTCCGCCCGGCTTTGTGCTGAATCCGAATACAAGCCCGGGAAACTTTTTAAATAATTCTGAATGAATAATTTTTATTGCCATGAACTCTATGATCTGTATAGTTTATTTCGCATTCTGTCTTCTAAAATTGTAAAATATTCTCCCGCAACCAAATCCCAAATCGCAATTCCCAAATTCCAAATCACTTCTTCCGGTTCTCAAGAATCTTCAGAAAAGATTTTCCGCGAACCTCTTCAAGAGAAAGACCGGTTTGTAAAATTTCCTCTTCTTTGATGGCTCCGCAGTTAAGAGCCCGCAAAAAATAATTCAGCAGTCCCTGTCCGGTCGCCGCGTCATCAAATACATCTCCTACTAAAGTTGCCTGTGCTGCTTTTTCAATAAAGTTTTTGAGCCTTGCAGAGGCCTGTTTAAACCCATCCAGGAAAAATAAATATACTGCCGCATACCTGATCGGAAGCTGTGCAGGATGAAGGTCCCACCCCTGATAAAACGCGCTGCTTAATGAATGCCGTATATCATCATAAGACATCTTCCATGCGTTATGAACCGTTTCAATATTTTCGTCCTTCTGCTTCAATGTAAGTTTTTCACCTTTGTGAGGTCCAACAGGCATGACATTCGTCGCTCCGTCTGAAAGCCACACTCCTGTTCCGGCCAGAGAAACTTTCATCATGTGTCTTGCAAAATCACATACCGGATGTCGCATTGACTGAAGCTGCGCCGTCACGTCGCACGATGCAGTATAATCATAAACTCCAAAGTGTGCGGCCTTGCATCTTCCTTTCCCTGCCCTCACAAGTGAAAGGATATTAGCCTTTCCGGCGGTATCAAAAATTGATTGGGTAGTCTCGATCATAATTTCCATTTTCAATGAACCCGGTGACAAACTGAGCCTTGATTCGAGCATTTCAAAAATTTCAACAAGTGCAGTAACATGTCCGGCTACGGTGACCTTTGGCAAAGTAACTACAAAATTTGCCGGCAGCTTTCCATTTGAATTCTGCAAAAGAGTGGTAAGAAAAATGTCAAGAGTTCTTATTGCTCTGTATTTTAATTCTTCCGAAAAAGTTTTGATCCTTATACCAATGAAAGGAGAAAGTAAATTTTCTTTCATGCCGGTAGCTGCTTCATTAGCGGCAAATCTTGCTGTCTCATCTTCTTCGTTATCGGGACGAATGCCGAAGCCATCTTCAAAATCAATTCGAAAGTCTTCAACAGCTTCGTTCTTTAACTTTTCAATTACTTTGCTGTAAACATTATCGATCAGGTCACGATCTTCTTTTAATCCAAGAGCCTTTTTAAAAACATTTTTATCAGGTGCATACTCCAGAAAATTTTTTAAAGCAAGCTCCCCCATTCTTTTTATTGTAGTATGTTTAAAAAGCTGTGCCCCTCCATAGACTGTCTGAACAGGCTGTCTGTCCGGGCTGTCGCCGGGATAGAACTCTTTTAATTTAATGTTGGATTTATGTAAACCGGAAAGTATGGGTCTGATTTCCTTTTGATCTAATGTCATTTTTTGAAAAGATGATAATTCAGATTTTATACACCTGAATGTTTTTAGAATAAAAAGTTTTTAAATAAAAAGGATTGAATGAGTAAGCTAACCTCTCATATAGATCATGACAGCTGAAATATCCGAAGGTCTTACTCCGGCTATTCTCATCGCCTGCCCTATCGAGTTTGGTTTTATCTTTTTCAATTTCTCCAGCGCTTCAGTCGATAATGATCTTATTTTTTCATATTTAAAATCCTGCGGGATCTTTATCCCTTCATTTTTTACAAAATGCTCGATCTGCTGATCCTGCCGGTCAATATAACCTTTATACTTAATATCAATTTCTATCTGTTCTATCGCAGCCTTGTTATTCTTTAATTCATTTATAAAGTTGTTGTCTTTGAAACTTTCAAGCTCAAGTATGCTGCTAAGATTTATTTCGTTTCTCTTTATGATATTGGAGAAAAATTCATTTTGCGACAGTTCGCTCGAATTGATCTTAAGCAAATGTTCATTGATCGATTTCGGACTGATGGTATTTAAATTAAAATAATTTATCGCTTCTTTGATCAGATCCATTTTCTTTGTCAGACTTTCGATCATGTCATCTTTTATCAGCCCGAACTTGTGCCCGTACTTCATCAGTCTCTGATCCGCATTGTCCTGTCTTAGAATAAGTCTGTACTCGGCACACGAAGTAAACATTCTGTATGGCTCTTCCGGACACTTGTTGATAAGGTCATCGATAAGAACTCCAATGTAAGCCTCGCTCCTTTTTAAAATAAAGGGCTCTTGATTTTTTATTTTTAAAGCCGCGTTAATACCGGCAATTAATCCTTGCGCTGCAGCTTCTTCGTATCCTGAAGTGCCGTTAATTTGCCCCGCCGTATAAAGTCCGGCGACTAATTTTGTTTCGAGTGTAAGATTGATCTGATGAGTTGGGAAAAAATCATACTCGACGGCATAGCCCTGTTTTAACAGCCTCACAGATTCCAAACCTTTTATGGTTCGAGCCGCTTTTTCCTGAACATCAATGGGCAAGCTTGTTGAGAATCCATTCATATAAATTGTATCCCCGTCTAAAGTTTCCGGCTCAAGGAATATCTGATGCCTGGGCTTTTCGGAAAATCTTGAGATCTTATCCTCGATCGACGGACAGTATCTTGGACCAATGCCTTTAATTCTCCCTGTAAACATAGGTGAATCTTCAAACCCGGTTCTTAAGATTTCATGTGTTTCCTCATTTGTATGGGTAAGATAACAATCAACCTGATCCTGAAATGGAAATGTTTTATAAGATATATGTGAAAACGGTTTAGGGTCACTATCCCCTTTCTGAATTTCGGTTTTTGAAAAATCTATTGTATTCTTGTCAAGCCTTGGTGGTGTTCCCGTCTTCAGCCTGCCGGTTTCAAATCCTAAACCCAGCATGCATTCGGAAAGTCCGGTCGCGGATTTTTCATCGATCCTCCCTCCTTTAATATGTGATCTGCCCGTATGCATGATCGCATTCAAAAATGTGCCGGATGTAATTATCACTACCTTGCAGTCAATTTCTAATCCCGATTCAGTAATAATGCCCGTAATTTTATACATATAGGAAGTGTCTTGCGCGGATTTGTGTTCTTCAACTTTTAATTCTTTGACCATATCCTGAATGATCTCAATTCCTTGTTGCTCATTTATCAATCTTGCAGCTTCGTTCGAATACAAATTTTTGTCCGACTGGCAACGCGGAGACCATACCGCTGGACCCTTTGAAGTATTCAGCATTTTAAATTGTATGCCTGTTTTATCAGCAACTTGACCCATTATTCCACCGAGAGCATCAATTTCTCTTACGAGATGCCCCTTCGCTGTTCCGCCGATTGCGGGATTACAGCTCATTCGTCCGATCGCATTTTTGTCCATTGTTACCAGTCCTACAGTACAACCCATTTTAGCGGAAGCTAAAGACGCCTCAATTCCGGCATGTCCCGCTCCGATCACAATTATGTCAAAATATTTTTTCATTCATTCAATTTAACTGTTTTAATTTTGAATTTCTACATTAGAATTTGAGATCAAGATTATGAACCCTCTATAATATATTTGTATTTTCAGTAATTTAATTTCTTAAAATTTATTGTTTCTCGTGAAACATTTAATTAAGTTTTAGTACAACTTTGGAGGTGTTACTCAAATATTCATTGGGGCTCTACTAATCTCCATTTAGTTTTAAATAAATATTTGCTTACTCTCATTTGGAATAAAATATTTGTCTATCCTTTGGAACCGATATCCTTGTTAGTGTTTAGGAAAAAATTTCTACAATTCTTCTTAATGAAATAGGACAATTCCAAAATCTTTGGTTCGTTCGTCGTTGTTAGTAAAATGTTAATTACTCTCGCGCGTGTTATGGTCTCTCTTATCGGCTACAATAAATCATACACGTGTGGATTGCAAATCAGCGGATCTTGGCAGTGGTATGGTAAGGAATAAAGAATAATTTCAAATTCACTTTGGACGGAAATTGTTAGTAATGAAAAACTTCTATACATCACTCACCTGTTTGGACCGGAAAATATGCTTTCTTTCTCTTTTCAGTATCATACTTTTTGATAACTTAAATAGAACTCCCTTCAAAATTTCCTTTACCTAAAGCATGTGGGCAATGCTTGTAAATTGGAACCTTTTATTTTGATAGTGAGTCAGCATTTGATTTTGAAAGAAAAAAAAATTGAAAACCTAAAACATTAACAAGTTAAGTTACTGTTATTTCAAATATTTTAGTGCATATTCTACTATATCGTGAGAACGATTTTTAAAGAATCCTATATAATCAAATATAATCAAATATAATCAAGATACAATTAATTACATTTACCCTCAGGTTTTGAATTCTATCTCCCTCCTGAAATACCATTCGGATTCAGACATCATGGAACAAGCAACTGATTTTATAGAGTCCAAAAAGTTTTCAAAAAATTAACTTCAAATTTTTTCCGGTAGAAATTAATTTTGAATTTATTTTACCAAAAATGAAATTTAAATTAATTTTATAATTTTTTTTATAATTCATAAGATGAAATCTAAACTGATATTACTTTTAGCGATCATACTTTTCGTAGGCCTGGTGTTGTTACTCTCTCGTATAATTGAAAAAAACAAAACCTCACCTAAGGTTAAGGATCCAAAAAAAAGTACTTCTCTATCAACTGGAGAAAATGAAGAAGAGATATCCACATCAGGAGCAATGGAGTCGATGCAGTGGATCAGTCAGGTGAGAGCTTACCCGGAAACTGATATTCCTGCAGATAAATTTTATAAAGCATTCGAGTATTCAAAAGAAAGGCTGCAGGATATCAATGACCGCAGCGGATTAAACCCTTGGAAATCTATTGGTCCGGATAATATCGGAGGCAGAAGTCTTTGCGTAGCAGTTCACCCTGTAGATACTAATATTATTTTTATTGGATCTTCTTCAGGTGGACTTTGGAAATCTACAACAGGCGGCACAGGTGCCAGCGCATGGACGTTGATCAATACAGGTTTTCCGAGCTCTGCCGTAAGTTCAATCGCAATTGATTCCTCTAATCCAAATATTATGTATATTGGAACCGGCGAAAACTATGGATATCAGTTTTCTGAAAACGGGCTTGATGTTCGTGTGACCCGCGGGATGTACGGTATCGGGATATTAAAAACTACAGACGGAGGAAATACGTGGACAAAATCTTTGGACTGGGCTTATGAAAATAAAACAGGTGTGTGGAACGTACTTATTAATCCGAAAAATTCCAATGTCCTGTATGCTGCAACGAGTGAAGGAATTTATAAATCTGTTAATGCGGGCAGCAACTGGACACCAGTACTAAATTATAAAATGGTAATGGATCTTGAAATAAATCCTGTTGATACAAATATTCTTTATGCGTCCATAGGAAACCTTACGAACAATGTCCCTTTAACGGAAAAAGGAATTTATAAAACTACAAACAGCGGAAGCACCTGGACTAAATTGGCGGGCGGATTGCCTGCTGCATGGTCCGGAAAAGCTACTCTGGAATTATATAAAAGAAATCCTAATCTTGTCTATGCAAGTATTCCAAATGATTTTTCTTATGTCGGATATTATAAGAGTTCAAATGCGGGAGCTAACTGGGTGAGTGTCAGCTCTTCAATTCCAATCGGGAATCAGGGCTGGTATAACAACGGTCATCTTGTAAAATCAAATGATTCAAATGCCATTCTTGTTGGTACAATAAATGTTGAAAAATCAACTAACGGCGGTACAACCTTTTTGACAAAGTCAGACTGGGGCGCATGGGTGGAAGGCTCTACGCCGCCGGGATCTCCCGAAGGACCTCCAAATTTTGTACATGCTGATGTTCATTTCTATACGTCTAATCCTAAAGACCCCAATAAGATCTATGTAACCGCTGACGGAGGTTTGTATCGCTCGAATAATTTCGGAGAAACATTTTATTCATGCAACGGGGGATTTGTCACGTCACAATTTTATGCTACCTTTGCAAATTCAGTTCAGGACTCTGGCTTTTCACTGGGAGGGTTGCAGGATAACCGTTCGGCATTGTATAATGGAAGCAATGCATGGTACAAAACATTTTTCGGTGATGGTATGAGCTGCGCAATTAATTCTCAGGATGATCAGATCTGTTACACTGAATATACATACGGAGGGATGTACCGATCCAACAACAGGGGAATCGACTGGAATTCTATATCTCCGCCCGGCAGCGGATCGGAAAGTAATTATTGCTTCAACACTCCTTTTATAAGTTGTAATTCGAGCCCGAATGTGCTTTTCGTCGGAGGCAAATCAATTTACAAATCAACAAACAACGGCGACTCCTGGCTTGGACCATACGGAACCGCGATCATTGGAGGAACAAAAATTTTATCGATAACTTCATCCTATACTTCAACTGACACAGTTTACTGCGGGGCAATTAACGGGAGAATATTCAGGACCATAGACGGAGGATCAAACTGGATAGATATAACAGACAAAAGTATTATACCTGACCGGTACGCTACTGATATTACGGTAAATCCAAATCACTCAAATGAACTGCTTGCTACATTCGGTGGCTTTGGATCCGGACATGTTTTTAGATCCTCCAATGCAGGCATAAACTGGATCGATATCTCCGGTAACCTTCCGGATCTTCCGCATCATTCGGTAGTTATCGATCCGGTTTACAACAGCAATGTTTATGTTGGTAATGATCTTGGGGTTTATGTTACAACAAATGGAGGCTCGAACTGGTATGAATACCGGTCGGGAATGCCTTATGCCTTAGTGTTTGATCTGACGGTCGTTTATCCGAATAGAAAACTGAGAGTTGCAACTTACGGTAACGGAATTTTTGAAAGGGATCTTTTGGAAAATCCTGTATCGGTAACTCCTGTTGGAAATGAAGTTGTGAAGTCTTACAGTCTTTCACAAAATTATCCGAACCCGTTTAATCCCGTAACAAAAATAAAGTTTGCTGTTCCATCGAGCGATGAAGTTAAGTTAAACATTTATGACGCGCTTGGAAAAAAAGTCAGGGCTCTTGTTGATCAAAATCTTGCACCTGGAAATTATGAAGTTGAATTCAATGGTTATGGTTTGGCGGGCGGGACATATTTCTTCAGGATTGAAACTAAGGGTTTTACTGATTCAAAAAAAATGATATTACTTAAATAAAATTACTCAGTCTATGTTCATCAGTTCCAAACTTGCAAGAACAATTTTTCAAACACTTGGTGCAACAATTGGTTTAGTTGCTCTTTGTCTTCAGTTTTATCTCACTGTTTCTATTGCTCCCGGATCAGGTCTTACCTATCTTGGCGGGATCATAGTGTTCTTCGGCTTTATGACAATCCTTACAAACATTCTGGTAGTTTTAAGTTATCTCATACCACTTTCCGGAAGGAATTCCATGCTAAGCATATTCTTTTCCAATCAGACTGTTCTTAGCGGGATACTTGTTTACATTTTTGTTGTCGGGATCGCGTATCATTTCTTACTAGCAGATCAATGGAATCCAAAAGGGCTTGCGCTGATCACCGATCTGCTTCTGCACTACATCGTTCCGTGCCTATACTTTGTTTACTGGATCTTATTTGTAAAAAAAGGGTCGCAAAAGTTTATGAACTCAATCAAGTGGCTTGTATATCCGCTCTTATATATAATTTACATTCTCATCAGGGGAGCAATAAGCGGGTTGTACCCTTATCATTTTATTGATGTAAATATTCTTGGCTATGGTGAGGTTTTTAAAAATATTTTCTTCCTCATGATAGCTTACATTGTTTTTGGAATTGTTGTTGTGCTGTTTGATAAATTTGTGTCGACCTTTATTAATATGGATAAAGTTGAAGAACGATAAATTTTTTCAATAAAATTTTTACATCATTTCATAATATCCGGCTGCAATATTCAATTTTTTATGCCTGGTCTTTTCAAACTTATAATAATTTTTCCGTTTAACTATATTGCTCCGTGCCTAAAGTAAAATCAAAATATGTTTGTCAGAATTGCGGTTACTCTTCGTTAAGATGGAGCGGTAAGTGTCCTGAATGCGGGTTATGGAATTCTATGGTGGAAGAAATAATCACTGTCGATAAAAAAAGATCTGCTTCACCATCATCACGTCTTGTGGTAAATAACGATAACTACAGATCACTGTCGGAAATTTCTTTTATCGGTGAATCCAGGACCCCAACGAAAATACAGGAGCTTGACAGAGTGCTCGGCGGAGGAATTGTTGAAGGTTCGGTCATACTGATAGGCGGAGATCCCGGGATCGGCAAGTCCACTTTGATGCTGCAGATCGCTGAAAAGATCACCGATAAAAAAATTCTCTATGTAAGTGGTGAGGAATCTGCAAGCCAGATAAAGCTGCGCGCGGAACGGCTGGGATACGGTTTGAATAATTTTTTTATTTTGTCGGAAACCAATCTCGATATCATTCAGGCTGTCATAGAAAAGGAGAAACCTGACATCGTTGTCATCGATTCAATACAGACAATATACCGATCGGAAATTGAAAGCGCACCCGGAACAGTATCGCAGCTCAGGGAATCAACCGCGCTGATTATGAACTTAGCGAAGTCAAAAAATTTCTCTGTGTTTATTGTGGGGCATATTACAAAGGAAGGAGCTATTGCCGGTCCAAAGGTTCTCGAACATATGGTTGATGTTGTATTGCAATTTGAAGGAGAGCGCACCCATTCGTTCAGAATATTAAGAGGAATAAAAAACAGATTCGGATCTACAAATGAGATAGGGATCTTCGAAATGACAGAACTCGGTCTTAAGGAAGTATTAAATCCGAGTGAAGTTTTTTTATCCCAGAGAAATTACGGCGCCTCCGGCT
>JBDTLQ010000084.1:0-9756 GCA_039934715.1 Ignavibacteria bacterium
CCGGGGATTGGTCTTTCGTTTACACAGCCGATCGAACTCAGATTCAATGAACTCATATCAGGCGCGAGAAGCGACATAGCGATCAAAGTATTCGGAGACGATCTGAAGATCTTATCGGAAAACGGAAATAAGATAGCTTCAATTGTCAACGGCGTTCAGGGAGCCGAGGATGTATCGGTGCAACAGATCGAAGGACTGCCTCAGCTTCAGATCAAAACAAACAGAGAAAAAATTGCCGGGTATGGAATTCATGTCGGTGATGTAAATGATGTTGTGCGGATCGCTCTTGCCGGTATGAATGCCGGAGTAGTTTTTGAAGGAGACAAAAAATTTGATATCGTGATACGTTACAAAGAGGATTACAGAAAAGATATCAATTCAATAAAGAGTATTCGTATTCCGTCACCATCGGGAGCGAAAATTCCCCTGTCAGAAATAGCTGATGTTTCTTTTGAAGAAGGACCTGCGGAGATCACGAGGGATAATGGAAAACGTAGGATTGTTGTGCAGACAAATGTAAGAGGAAGGGACATTGAAAGTTTTATTGAAGAACTCAAAGGAAAAATTAGTTCAGGAGTTAAGCTGCCTCCGGGTTATATAATAGAGTACGGAGGTCAGTTTAAAAATCTCGAGAGCGCTGTAAACAGATTACTGATCGTCGTACCTGTTTCACTTTTTATGATCTTTGCATTGCTGTTTATAACATTCAATTCGATCAGGCAGGGACTGCTCGTATTTTCCGGGATCCCGTTTGCAATAGTCGGAGGAATATTCGCACTGCTGATCAGAGGGCTTCCGTTCAGTATCTCCGCGGGGGTTGGTTTCATCGCGTTATTCGGCGTTGCTGTTTTAAACGGCATAGTGATGATAGCGTATTTCAATAAATTAAAACTTGAAGGAATAAAAGATATGCATCAGAGAATTATCAAAGGTACCTCCGTCAGGCTCAGACCTATACTAACGACAGCGCTTGTCGCGTCTCTTGGATTTATCCCGATGGCAATTTCTACCGGTGCGGGAGCAGAGGTTCAGAGACCGCTTGCAACAGTTGTCATCGGCGGGCTGGTCTCATCTACATTACTGACATTAATTGTTCTGCCGGTACTTTATTCAATTTTTGAAAAGGAGAAAGCAAATGTTCAATAAAATAATTTTATGTTTTTTGTTTTTACAAATGTATGGTTTTTCATTCGGGCAAAACAGTACCGGTCCGGGAGAAGTTATACGGATCGCCATTGAAAATAATCCTGATATAAGATCTTCCCGATATAATCTTCAGAAGGAAGAAGCGGGCACTTCACGCTCGTTCAATATTCCCAAGCTCGGATTATTTGTAGAATATGAGGGTGTTAAGGGCAGTCTGGAAAATTACGGGGAACGAAAAATAGGTATCAGCCAGGAATTTGAATTCCCGTCAGTTTACTTTAACCGTAGTTCAATTCAGGATTATCAGGTAGAAATTGCCAGAGCACAACTTGAAAATAAGATCAATGATCTGAGAAGCGACGTGAAGGAGAATTTCGCGGCTCTGATATTTAACAATAATTCGATTCAGATCGCGAAAGAAAATCTGAGATCTTATGAAGAGTTTATTAAAACAGCTGAAATAAAATATCAGGAAGGGGCAGGTTCAAATCTTGAAGTACTCGGTGCAAGAGTCAGCAAGATCAAATTCGATAATCTCATAAAAAATCTTGAGAGCAATGTTACCCGCTCGCAACTTGAATTGAAGAGACTTATGAATACTGATCAGAATGTAGTAGCGTCGGGAGATATGTCTTTTAAAAGTTATAGCTTTACAAAAGAGTCATTGATTCAGACCGCGCTTGCCAATAATCCCGAATTGAAGATATTAAAACTTACCAAGCTGCAGTCGGACAGTAAAGTTTCTCTTGCGGTTTCAGAATTACTTCCGAATTTTTCACTAAGCTATTTCAATCAAAAGATAGGAAATGTAAACGGATATTATGGATTTGAAGTCGGTGTGGGCATACCGTTGTTTTTTTGGTGGGAGCCTTCCGGTAATATCAAACAGGCAAAGCTTGAATTGAAAGCAATTGACAGCGACGAAATGAACCTGTCCGGGAAAATTGAATCACATGTTCGGATCGCGTTTGAGAACTATGAGAACAGTCTGAGACAATTAAACTTCTTCACCGGTGAGGCTCTTAAGGAAGCGGATGAGATCACAAGAGCTGCCAGGCTCAGCTATGATGAAGGTGCAATAGGATATGCCGAATATCTTCAGGCACTGAATATTTCAAACGAAACAAGGACACAATATCTTGAAGCACTATACAACTATAATTTATCAATCATTAATTTAGAAAGATTAATCGGGAAAGAATTATAATGAAGTACATTAACTTATTCTTAATATTTTTTATCAGCATTATTTTATCCTCATGCAGTGATAAGAGTCAGGAAAAAACAGAAACGGCTGAAGAGCATCATGATGAGCATGAAGAACACGGAAGCGAAGTTGTCCTTACAGACGAGCAGCTTAAGCTGATGGGAATTGAACTTTCAAAGATCGGGGAACAAAATATTTCGGGCTATATTAAGGCAACAGGTGAAGTTAAGATAAATCCCGATCAGGAGTCAAAGGTCGGCGGGATCATACCCGGTAGAATTAACAGGATAAATGTTAAGGAAGGATCGTTTGTCAGAGCGGGGCAGGTGCTGGCTTCAATAGAAAATGTTGACCTGATAAATGTTCAGACAGATTACGTCGAAGCGCTTCATGAGTATGAACATTCTAAAAAAGAATACGAGAGACAGAAGAATCTGAGGAACAATAACATTGGCTCGGAAAAAGAATTGTCAAAACTGCTTGCTGATTATGAGCACGCGTTAGTAGGTTTAAGAGCTTCGGAACAGCGTCTGGAAGGTTACAGGATATCCAAGAACAGGTTCAGCGATACAACAATAAATGTACAAAGATATTTTGTAATAACTGCGCCGATCTCCGGAAGTGTGATCTCGCGATTGGTTACAGTGGGACAATTTGTTGATCCGTCGATAGATATGTTTTACATTGTAAATACTTCATCGGTGTTCGTTGACATAAGTATATTCGAACAGGATCTTGGAAAAATTTCCACCGGACAAAAAGTAAACATTGAATCAGCTTCTTATCCGGGAGAAAGCTTCGAAGGAAAAATTTCCATGATAAATAAAGTATTTGATGATGCAAGTAGGACAGTTAAAGTAAGAGTACTTATCAACAATAAAAATGGAAGGCTGCTTCCTAATATGTTTGTCACAGCTAAAATTTATGTGAGTGATGGAGGTGTTCTTTCCGTTCCAAGATCCGCCATTGAAGAAAAGGATAATGAAAAATTTATTTACATAAAAACAGACGAAAGAAAACACACTGAGGAGCATGCTGAACATGATGATACCGGTGAAGAGCATAAAAAAGAAGCCGTGCACAAGGATGAGAAAGGAGAACATGAACCCGAAGGAATTGTGTTCAAACGAATTCCTGTTAAGACAGGGATTGAAGATGATACTTATGTGGAAATAATCCCGATGGAACCAATTGAAGAAAATACTGAGGTTGTATCCTCAGGTACATTTTATCTGAAGTCTGAAATGATGAAAGAAGAGTTAGGAGAACACGAACATTGATTTGGGATTTTTTTGATTTTAGATTTTTTTAAATTGTTATTTTTAGATCCGGAGTAAACTTAAATAATTTTTTTTTCAAATGAGCCACTCACACGATCATAGTCACAGTACTAATTTTGAAAGACCTATCATAATCGGAATTGTCCTGAACTCGGCTTTCATAATTATCGAGATCATATACGGTATCATTTCAAACTCCATCGCTCTCATTACCGATGCCGGGCATAATTTCAGTGATGTGATCTCTCTGATACTCGCATGGTTCGCGATATGGTTAATAAAAAAGAAATCAACCAAAAAATTTACATATGGATTTAAGAAAGGTTCTATTCTAATTGCGTTAATTAATTCTATACTTCTATTGGTTGCTCTCGGAGCAATAACATGGGAGGCCTTGCAGCGTCTTTATTCTCCCCATCAAGTTGAAGGAAAGATCGTGATCTTAGTTGCATCAGCTGGAATCATTATTAACGGCATAACAGCATATCTGTTTGTGAAAGGAAAGGAAGATGACTTAAATATTAAAAGCGCTTTTCTGCATATGTTAACTGACACCCTTGTCTCTGTCGGAGTAGTAATTTCAGGAATATTAATTCTCTATTTTAATTTAGAATGGATCGACCCGGTGATAAGTCTTATAATTGTTGCTGTTATTCTAATCGGAACATGGGGCTTGTTAAAAGAAACCATCAGCTTGTCAATGGATGCAGCTCCTGATAAGGTCGATACAAATGAAGTCCAAAAATATCTGTCATCTATTGAAGGTGTTTCAGGTGTTCATGATCTGCACATATGGAGCATGAGCACATCACAGGTTGCATTGACAACGCATATTGTGTGCAATAATGAAATTGAAAACGACACGCTTCTTGAAATAATAAGAACCGATCTGCATCGGAAATTCGGAATAGAACATTCCACTATACAGATTGAAAACAATAATGACAAGGGTGATTGCCTTCAATGTGATTGTGATTGATCTTGCATTTCAGATTGGAAATTTGGAATGTCGGATTTGGGATTTGGGATTTGGGATTTGGGATTTGGGATTTGGGATTTGGGATTTTTTAGATTTTAGATTTTAGATTTTAGATTTTTTACGATTCCATCACTTTTCTAATTACTATTAGAAGGCTCCTAAATAACAACTACTTAACCGTTTAACTAATAACGTTAGACAGTTAGCAGTTAAACAATTAGTAGAGCCAACTGTAGAGGATTGATGATATTGTAAAGGCTCTAAGATCTAAGATCTAAGATCAAGATCTAAGATGTAAAATCTAAAATCTAAAAAATCCGAAATCCGACATTCCAAATCCCAAATTCAAACGATTCTTTCTTTCAGTGCTTTCGCAACAGCTTCAGACTTTGAGTGAACGTGAAGCTTGTAATAAATATTTTTGATGTGATGCCGGACGGTACCGACTGTAATGAATAGCTTGAACGCGATCTCCTTATATGAATTTCCGTTGCATAAAGCATTCAGCACATCATACTCGCGGTCAGTGAGAGACGAGTCAGGTTTTTTTTGAAATGAAGATACAACGAGTTTTGCTATCTTGTAGGACATGGGCGCGCCGCCGTTGTAAATCTCTTTTATCGACTCAAGTATCTTTTCTTCCGATGTGCTTTTATCCAGATAGCCGCATGCTCCCGCGCTCAATGCCTGAAAGACAAGTGAAAGATCTTCATGAACTGTCAGCATTATCATATCGATCTTTGGAAATTTTTCCCTGATCTTTTTTACACCTTCAATGCCCGACATCCCGGGAAGTTCAATGTCCATCAGCATTACTTCAGGCCTGTTAAGACTTAGATCCTTTATCGCGCTTTCACAGTCTTGATACGATCCGATGCATTCGAAGCCTTCGGATTCATTGATCATATCTTTCAAAGCTTCTCTTATTAGCTTGTCATCTTCGACTATCGATACCGAAATTATTTTATCCAATATCAAACAGAAATTAAATTTAGATTGCCCGTTCTTAGTTTTATAACCGAACCGGTATTTTTCTCCGAAGAAATACTGACAACAGCATTTATCTGCTGAGCGCGTGAATATATATTTTTCAGACCGTAGCCTTTCGGGCAATTAACCGGATCAAACCCGACCCCGTTGTCTTTAAGCGTGATCTCAAGACATTCTTCAATGAGTTTAAAATTCAACTCAACTTCCGAGCATCTCGAATACTTTAATATATTATTCATGCCTTCTTTAAAAATAAAAACAATATGCCTTTTGCATTTCATTGATAAATTTATTTCGGTGAAATTTTCACTTACTTCATTTGAAGAAAAATTCATTCCTGTATTCTCGAAAAGCTCATAACCGAAATTTTTCAGGCGTACAACGAGATCACGCAGCGAATCTTCCTGAGGGTTCATTGCCCAGATCAGATCTTTTGCTCCGCTCTGAAGACTGTTAGAGGTTTCCACTATGCTGTTAAGATCATTCGTCAGCCCGTTAGCCGAAGGACGCAGTTTTTTATTTATACGCCTGCTGTAAAGTGAGATGCGGGTCAGCTTATGACCGAGTTCATCATGATAATCCTTTGATGCCTGCTCGCGCATCAACTCTCTTTCATTGTGCCTGATGTTTTCAATCTCCAGCAGAGTCTTTACTTTTTTCCTGATCCTGTAATTCTGAACGAACATTATCCCGGCTAGTAGTGTACAGATGAGGATCCCGTAGAACCACCATGTCTTCCAGAATGGAGGAGTGATAATTAATTTTATTGACGACTCCCGGCTGCTCCAGATACCATCGGAATTTGTACCCCTGACTTTGAAAACATATTCACCGGGATCAAGATTAGTATAGACCGCATTGGCTGTTGAATTACTTTTGCTCCAGTCCCTGTCAAATCCTTCAAGCTTGTATGAAAATTTATTCTTCTTCGGATTTGAATAGTCAAGCGAGTTAAATCCTATGTTCAGAATGTTATCTTTATAATTTAATTTTATCTCACTCAATGAGGAAATGTCAGTTTCGGTTTTATTTTTATCATCATACTTTATGAGTGATGTTAAAACAACAGACGGATCGAATTTGCTTTCATCAATCCCGGCTGAATTAAAGTAATTCACTCCGTCAATTCCCCCGAAAAATATCTCTCCGCTCTTATTCTTAAAGTATGAACCGCTGTTGAACATATTGCTCAGCAGCCCGTCATCACCATCATAATTTTTGAATTCCCTTTCCTTTACATTGAATCTTGAAATACCTTTGTAGGTGCTGATCCATAAATGATCATCATCTCCTGCTTCAATTCCCGCAATTACGCCGTTTGGCAGACCGTCATGCTCTGTGAAATGGAAAAAGGTTTGCGTGTTCCTGTCAAAAATATTCAAACCCCCTCCTGTTCCGATCCAGAAATTATTATTCCTGTCCTCACAGAAAGAAAAGACATAATTGTTGCTGATACTTTTCGCGTCAAAGGGATCTTTAACAAAATGTGTGAAGCCGCCGCTGTTACGGTTAAGCCTGTTCAGACCTGCGTAAGTTCCGAACCATAACTCATTGTGCTTATCTTCATATATTGAAAGAATAGTATTTTCGCTCAGGCTGTTCGGATCAGAATCGTTATGTCTGTAATGAGTAAATCTTTCAGCTCGCGGATCAAATCTGTCCAGCCCTTTATCCGTTCCGATCCATAATATTCCTGCTTTGTCAGAATACAGTTTTAAAATATTATTGCTTCCCGGAGAGTTTTCGTTCAGTGAATCATTAAAGTATTTATAAAATTTGCCGTCACTCTTATCGAGCTTGTTTACTCCATTCATTGTTCCTATCCATATGTTTCCGGCATTGTCTTCAGTAATGGAATTTACGACGCTGCCGCTGATAGAAATTTGGGTTTGCTTGTCAAAGTGATGATCAAAATTTTTTCCTTTGTCTTCAGACATAAATAAACCTTCGCCTGTTGTCCCGGCCCACAACCTTCCTGACATATCTTCATAAATGGATCTGACATTTTTCCCTGATAATAGATCTTTAAATTTTTCAGATGGGTGGGACAGTTTATAAAGTCCGTCGGAATAAGAGCTTGCCCAGATGATACCGGATCTGTCCTTTACAAATGATAGAATGGTTTCACGCTTATTCTTATCATCATTATCATTATGCAATTTAATTCTTTCAAATTTTTCCGATGCTTTATCAAACCTGTTCAAACCGTTTTGTGTACCGATCAGCAATATTCCGGGTGACTCTTCAGCAATTGAAAAAACATTCTTACTGCTTATGCTGTTTACATCATTCGAATCATGCATGAATCTTTTGAACTCACCTGTTACTTTATCCAGCTTATTTAGACCTCCACCTCCCGTACCGATCCACAGTTCTCCGTCACTGTCCTCAAAGATCGCGTTTACAAAATTATTGCTTAAGCTCTTTTCATTTTTTTCATCTAATCTGTAATTTGTAAAGATATTTTTTTGCTTATCATATTTATTAAGCCCTGTTTCAAACGCCCCCGCCCAGATATTTCCGTCACGGTCAGCCGCGACAGAACGGAGAAAATTACCGCTGATACTTTTATTGTTGGCTGAAGAATCTCTTTTATATGAATAAAACTTACCTTCAATAAATTTTGCAAGGCCTCCTCCTTCAGTAGCAAACCACATCACACTATCTTTATCCTGTGTGATGCTCCAGACCGTATTGCTGCTTATTGTACCGCTGTTATTTTTGTCATTTTTATCATTTTTATTATTAAGATATCTTGTAAACTTTCCGGTTGCCCTGTCATATTTATTTACTCCTCCGTTATATGTACCAATCCATATGCTTCCGCTATTGTCTTCAAAAATTGAGATCACATCATCATTCGAGAGGGAATTTGTATCAAGAGGATCGTACCTGAAAGTTTTATAATTCAATCCGTCGTATCTGACCAGCCCGAACATTGTTCCGAACCATAGAAATCCTTTGCTGTCCTGACAAATAGTGTAAATAAGATCATTGGATACTCCCTGTTCCTGTGATAGCTTCTCTGAACGAAGATCGGCTTGTGCGTAAGAAACAATGGAAGTAATGAAGAATAGGATAATAACAAAAAGCTTTATCATGACAAAAGTTATGAATAATAGCAGTTTAATTCAATCTCATATATATGAGATACTGTTTTATAATTTGTATCTGATTGTTTAAAATTCGTATTACTTAACAATAAATGTCTATGATACAATATCAACATCCATTGTTGCAATATTCACCGGTGTTTCAGGATATTCTTCCGATAGCAATTTTACAAAAGGAAATCTTGCTGCAACAGCTTACAGAACCAGAAGCACCGACAACTGGAATTTCAAATACTACCGCTATGATGAAAGAGGCAGGGTGATAAAGATGTGGAATATTATTGAAGGATTTGATACTTTAATTACGGACTATGAGTATAATTCCCAGGATCAGATAACGAATCTGTTATACAATCAACAAAAAAGTGATCGCATGTACTTTGAATATACTTATGATTACACGGGCAGACTGGAGAATGTAAATTACAGTTCAGGCATTCCTTCAGAATCAGAACCGGAGTATATAAACTTCTGCAGTTATGACTATAACGCCAATTCGCAGATCGAAGATCAGACTTACAAAAGTAACACATTCGGAAATACTTACTCTTACAACAACAGAAACTGGATCTCTGAAATGACAAATACCGATTCTACATTTGAATATCAAAACACATATTTCAAAAACGGAAATGTGAAAACACAGGCAGTTTCCGGAAAGTATACTGAAGCTTTTGAAAATATAACCTCGCCTGTTGTTCCGGAAGATCTTGATTTTACTTACACCTACGACGCGAGCAATAGATTGCTGACAGCATCTACTTCTTTTGTTAACGACGCATACGACCTGGTTAATACTTATGATTACGATGGAAACCTGACAACTCTAACCCGTAAAAATGATTCCGGAATAGTAACAGATAATTTTGCATACAAGTATGTTACGGGAAAAAATCAATTGACAGGTGTAAGCGGAAAAAATCAGTACTCATATGACGGTAACGGAAATATGACAAAGGACGATCTGAACCAGAACAGTAATATAAAATATGACTACAGAAATCTGATAATACAGCTGAAACAAAAAGTGTTGGGTGACCA
>JBDTLQ010000085.1:0-9750 GCA_039934715.1 Ignavibacteria bacterium
CATTTTTTGTCTTGAGATAAATTCCTTCGGTGATCACTAGGAATACCCCGAGTCCGATCGAAAAAGGAGGATAGAAATAATGGAAGATGTTTGTGATCGCAAACTGCAGACGTGACCAGAAGATTACTTCATCCATTTGAAGCTTATATTATAATTAATAGAGAAGAGTGTACAAAATTACTATCCGCAAAATTAGAATTATAGTCTCAAATATTTCGGACTCTTGGAAGACAATTTTTTTTAACACAAAGGACACAAAGAAATAAACACAAAGCACAAAAATGAAAATTATTTTTATTGATCTCTTTGTGTGCTTTGTGAAAACTTTGCGTTTTTTGTGTTTAAAAAAGCAAAAAAACATTTTGAGAAATTTTCTAGAAAGTCAAGAACGACTTCTGTCAACGGGCAGCATTATGGTCTCAATTATTTCAAAAAAAATAGAAAACGGATGCAGATAAAACTGAGAGAGCCGGATTTCTTAAAAAATTTTTATATCGCCGGTTAAATTCTAGGATAGATTGTTTTTGAATAAAAATACTTTTACTTTAACAAAACACGATGTATGGATATCAAAAAAATTAAATATTTATTATGTGTCTTACTCTTATCTTCCATTCTTGTATCAATTAATGCAGAGCTGATCCGTGCCCAATCCAACTGGTCATGGCAATCTCCGATTCCTACGTCAAGTACATTAATCTCTGTTAAATTTGTAAATGATAATACGGGTTTTGCTACAGGTCAAAATGTCATATTAAAAACCTCAGACGGAGGAATGAATTGGAGCAGATTTGATTTAGGAACAACTACTATTTTAAATTCAATTTTTTTTGTTTCTCCTTCAACCGGATGGGTTGTCGGAGATTCCGGCCGGATCTTTAAGACTACTAATAGCGGAGATAACTGGAATTTGCAATTCAGCGGTTTGACAAGTCCTCTATACTCAATTTATTTTATATCCACTGATATCGGGTGGATCACGGGAAGTTCCGGAAAAATTTTAAAGACAACGAACGGCGGTCAAAACTGGTTTTCCCAGGAAAGCAAGACTACCAATGAGCTTTACGGTGTTCAGTTCATTTCAGAATTAACAGGATGGACTGCAGGCAGCGGCACTATTCTAAAAACAACTAACGGAGGAGAGAACTGGATTTTGTATAAAGAATATATTAAGGGCACATTATTTTCTATATGTTTTATTTCCCCGGACACCGGTTGGGTTTCAGGAACCTCATCTTCATATATAGGTGGGCTAATACTACATACTGTTGACGGAGGCGAAACCTGGGATCAGCAATATCTTAATAATAGCTCCGGAAGACTTTATTCAATACAGTTTACATCCGCCAACACAGGATTCGTTGTCGGAGGTTCACCCTTTGTACAGACAATTTTGAAAACCACTAATGGCGGTACGAACTGGGCTGATCAATCAGATATGAGTATTAATAATTTGTTTTCCATCGACATGAGATCATCTTTAAACGGTATCGCGGTCGGAAGAAACGGATTAATTCTTAAAACAACCAATGGCGGAATTAACTGGATCAGCCGCAGATCCGGATCTTTATATAATTTTCAAACAGTGTATTTTATAGACCAGTATACGGGATGGGCATTTGGACAAGATATATTCAAAACTACAAACGGAGGCGAAAACTGGAATCCGCAGTTATTGAATTTTCCTAACACTATTTATTCGTCCTGGTTTGTATCACCTTCAACAGGTTTTGCCACCGGAAATAACAGAATTTATAAGACAACTAACGGAGGTACTAACTGGACTTTTCAAGCTTTCCCATCAATGACTATTAGTTCTGTTTCATTTGCTTCTCCTGAATTAGGATGGGCAGTCGGATCGGAAGGTCTGATGCTTAAAACCACTGACGCAGGAGAAAACTGGGTTCAACAGTTTTTTGGTTTTTCACATTTAGAATTCGTCTATTTTGTAAATGAAAATATAGGCTGGATCTCAGGATGGTATGCAAGGCTGGTAAAGACAACAAATGGAGGAGCCACCTGGTCTCCACAGTACACCGGAACAAATGATGTTTATGAAAGCATAAGTTTTGTAAATGAAGAAACAGGATGGGTATCAGGCGGACATGGTTTGATTTTTCATACAACAAACGGAGGAGCGAACTGGATAATGCAATCAAACGAATTGGAAAATACAATAGGAACAATTAATTTTTCAACACTAAATGACGGATGGGCTTCAAATGGACAACATGTGATCAGAACATCAAACGGCGGAACCAACTGGCTACTTCAGACAGATAGTCCTGCCGGAGGATTTTATTCAATGTTTTTTACTTCTCAATATATAGGCTGGGGAGTGGGATATGCAGGGACAATAATGAAATATGATGCAACAATTGTCTCCGGAAAAGAAAACGGGAACTTCATCCCCAACGAATTCATTTTGTTTCAAAATTTTCCGAATCCCTTTAATCCAACAACTGTGATCCGGTATCAGATACCGTCAAACATCAAAGTTCAAATGCCCGACGTAAAGATCATAATTTATAACGTACTTGGTCTTGAAATAGAAACATTAGTTAATGAAAAACAAAACCCGGGATCTTATAATATAGAATGGGATGCAGCTGATTTTCCGAGCGGTATATATTTTTATAAATTGATATCTAATGATTATTCTATTACAAAAAAAATGTTACTAATAAAATAGTTTTTATCAATTATGATATGAAATTTTTTATTTCAATAATATTTATAATAAGTTTATCAGTAAATGATTCTTACACTCAAACTAACTGGGTTTATCAAAATACAAATACAACAATTCATTTATTAAGTTCGGTTTTTTTTATCAATGAAAATACCGGATGGACAACCGGATCTAACAATATTCTGAAAACAACAAACGGAGGTGAAGACTGGGTACTTCAGTCATGTCAGTCGTTGAATTCTCTCTATTCAATTTATTTTACTTCAGTGGAAACTGGGTGGGCTGCGGGTGATTCGGGAAAAATTTTCAAAACCATTAACTCAGGACAATCATGGCAGCTGCAGAATTCTAATTTGAAAGTCAGGTTGAATTCTATTTTTTTTATTGATCCATTAAACGGATGGGCTGCAGCTGATTCTTCCAAAATAATCAGAACTACTGACGGAGGTTCAAGCTGGACACTGACTACACTATCATTACCATATTCTCTTAATTCAATTTTTTTCACTTCCGCTTTAATCGGATACACAGTGGGTGCCAGAGGTACGATTGCCAAAACTACAAATGGCGGCGGCAGCTGGGCAATTCAACTAAGTAATACAACCAGGCCGCTCAATTCAGCATATTTTATTTCAAAAGATACCGGCTGGATTGCTGCAAACAGTGGTTACATAATGATTACAAAAAACGGAGGACTAAACTGGATCTCTCAGCCTACAGGTGTTACATTCAGTTTGCGGGATGTCAAATTTTCGAATAGTAATACCGGCTGGAGTACCGGAAACGAAAACAAAGTCATTAAAACAACTAACGGCGGGTTAAACTGGACGGCAACTACTTTAGGAACGGATAATACTATTCCTTTTTATGGACTCTATTATATAAGTCCCGGAAAAGTCTGGGTTGCCGGAGGCGATGGTTCAATTTACAAATCCAATGACGGAGGCTCAAATTGGTTTTTCCAGACACAAAGATTAACAACTCAGGACTTTCAGGCGGTTTCGTTCATTTCAGAAAATACCGGCTGGGCCGGCGGACAATTTCTTTTCAAAACTACAAACAGCGGGGAAAACTGGATTCAACAATATGATTTTGCAGGTAATGCAGTTCAGGCAATGTGTTTTCTTTCTGCTTCAACAGGATATGTTGCAGGATATCGGGCAATTTATAAGAGCACTGATGGCGGAGACACCTGGGTCGAACAAGCAACAACAACTCCATATTATTTTAAATCCATTTCATTCGGTTCACAGGACACTGGAGTAGCTGTGGGATTTGGCGGTTTGATAATGAGTACAACTAACGGTGGTGAAAACTGGACTCAGTTTACAGGATTTACAAATCACTTCAATACAGTTTTCTGTTCTTCTGCGACTGATGCATATATTTCAGGAGGTGGAATAAATCTGAAATCAACTGACGGAGGCACTACATGGTTTCCCATTTATACATCATCAAGCGGAAACGCAATTTTTTTTCCATCGCGCAATACTGGCTGGATAATAGGCGGCAGTCAGATTTTGAATACAACGGATGCAGGTCAGAACTGGTTTTTTCAAAATAGCTGGACGGACAATTCTCTAACTTCACTTTATTTCATAACAGATCTAACCGGCTGGATTTCCGGCTCAAGCACATTTCTTAAAACAACTGATGGAGGTTATCACTGGAATAGCCAACCGGATGTTCCCTCATTATTTTATTCAATGTTTTTTATTTCTCAGAACGAAGGATGGGGAGTGGGCTATGGAGGTATGATAGCGAAGTTTAAACAAACACCTGTAATTGTAAATGAAGACAAACACGTACCGGATAATTATTCTCTTTCGCAGAATTACCCTAACCCTTTTAATCCGGTTACGACTATGAACATTGGAATTCCTGATATAGGATTCGCTTCTTTGAAAGTATATGATGTATTAGGAAAGGAAATAATAACACTTTTGAATGAAAGGAAAATACCGGGTATATACACTGTAGAATTTGATGGGAGTGATTTTCCAAGTGGTGTATATTTTTATTCATTATCGGTTAATGGGAAATTGATTGATACTAAGAGAATGATCCTTTTAAAATAGTTATTTGCCGAAAATAAATTTTTGATCTCAAGCCTTTCCCGATAATTTTTATATTATCTCATTTCCTGACAAACTAAACCGGCGATAAAGCATTTAAAGAAAAATCCTATCTCGAAGCAATCACATTGTAACAATTCATTACACACCTTTTAACAAACTAACTTGATGAATTAACTTACACAAATTATTTTTAAACAAAACAAAATAGATAGAGCCCTAGCTGTAAATCAGGTTAAAGATTTGAACTCCATTGATGCTAATTTTTTTTACAATAAAAAACTAATAGTAAAGATATTACGTTAATTAAATTGTACAGTAAAATTTTGCACGGAATTAAATTAAAAAATAAATTATGTTCAAAAATATCATTATAATAGCTGCACTGGTATTAATCTCAGCATGTGGTTTTAAATCAATAAACAGTAAAGATCAGAATACAAACGAAACAAAAAGTAATTCTACTATTTCAACTAAGAAAGGAGATAACACTAATTTGGAAACAGCAACGCTTGCAGGAGGATGTTTTTGGTGTATTGAAACCATCTTCAATGATTTAAAAGGAGTTGAAAAAGTTGTGTCCGGATATTCCGGAGGGACAACAAGTAATCCGAGTTATGAACAGGTATGTTCAGGCAACACAGGTCACGCGGAAGTTGTGCAGATAACATTTGATCCTTCGGTATTAAGCTATGATAAATTGCTCGAAGTATTTTTCCACATTCATAATCCCACTACATTGAACAGGCAGGGAGCTGATGTCGGCACACAATACCGTTCAGCAATATTTTATCATAGTGATGATCAGAAAAAAACTGCTGAAGAGGTGATCAAAAAAATAGGAGAATCCGGATTGTGGGATGAGCCGATAGTTACTGAAGTCACGAAGTTTGATGAGTTTTATTCGGCTGAGGATTATCATCAGGACTATTACAACAACAATAAGGAAAAATCTTATTGTTCGCTTGTGATAGCTCCGAAGGTCAGAAAGTTTTATAAAGAATATAAAGACTTGTTAAAAGATAGCGCCGGTAATTAGATCCCGGTAGAAATTCAGTTTTAAAATTAAGAAACCCGTCTTATCGACGGGTTTTCTTTTTTAATAAAACGCATAGATAATTTTATTACTGATAACCGGTTGCAGCGTTAATGAACCAATGAATAAAAAATATGGATATGACATCCTGTATTTTATTCAAAGAGAAAAAAATAAAAAATGAGATCCCTGTATGAGCAGCAATAAGGACAGAAGTATCCGCAACAGATATACCCATCCCGGTGACATAGCTTGGAATGTGCGCCAGCATAAAAATTATCGCAACGATAGCTGCAGCCCATACAGGTCGTACTACTGCGTAGAATCTGTATAAGGCAAAACCAATTACAAATCCTTCGAGAAAAGTCTGCAGAAGCTGACCGGGTGAGTAATTAAATAAAGTTGACAGGTAATCAAGGTATCTGAAGTGAAGACCGCGTATCAGAAGAAATACAAATGAAGCTGCAAGAGCAGCTACGATCCCCGCGATTATTTTGAAAATAATTTTATCCGATGAAATGAAACAGGTTTTCAAACCCTGCTTTTTTATTATTAAGTAGATCCATAGCGGACTGTAAACGATTGCGAGGTTTACTATGAACCGAACATCCTTGTTGCTGAGAATTTCTTTTAAAGGATTGTCTATATAATAAAAGCCGGAAGATATTAAAACGAGAAGAGCAATAAGTATTAGCCCAATCAGTAATTCTTTTTTTGGTTTGTCAAAAGCATAGACCTGATGCGCTTGCCAGTAACAGGGAAAGAATTTTATGAATGAGATCAGCAGCAGTATGCCGGTGAACCATGCCAGGTAAACCGCTAATTCGAAATTTATTGTTGCTTCCATACATTTGATGGGGAAGTTACCTTTGCTTTGAGCCGGTAGAAAAAAATATAATTTACTTTACAGAAGGTATAGAACAGTTGATTTTTTGTTTGGCATAAAAAAATTTTTTAATTGTTATTAAAGCCACTGACAACATGACGTGAGCTCAGTTACTTTAAAATATCAAATAAAAATTTATTTTGCCATTTCTAAATGAGTATTACCTTTTGAATCTAAGTGTACGGAGCTTTTGAATAGTAAAGCATTTACTCCGGGAAAGGAAATACCACATAGGTACTAAGACACAAAGATTCAGTTTCTGAATTTTTCTTTATTTAACCAGGGTAAAAATACCACAAAGTCACTAAGACACAAAGATCCGGTTTACAATTTTCCTTAGTGTCTTTGTGCCTTCGTGGTAAAGAAAATTTCAAATAGCTTTGACGCAATGAGTATGATATTTTTTTTGAACGGAAGAATTTAACCTGGAAGAAAAATACCACAAAGTCACTAAGACACAAAGATTCAATCTCACAATTTTTCCTTCGTGTCTTCGTGTCTTAGTGGTAAAATGAAATGTTATGAAAGCTTGATCGTCTTAACTTTCTTTCTCGACAAATTCTTTCAGTGAAGTTCCGATGATCTGTGTCCATCCTTTATCGAAATTCGTCCTTGCAAAGTCCGGAATTGCCGGGAATGTTTCCAGTCCTTCATGCGTCAGCTTGACTCTTGTTTTACCGTCTTCATCAAACAATTCAAAGGTAACCAGCGAACTGCCTTCAACCCCGTCATACTTCCAGCTGTATGAAAGTTTTTTATCCTTGATCACTTCCCTGATCCTGCAAAGATGGAGAAAACTTTTCTCTTTCGATCCGGCGGTGAATTGAAATTCAAATCCTACCTCGGGTTTGAATCCGGAAAGATCGAAATACCATTGCTTCATGTCGTCCTTGCTGGTTATCGCTTTCCAGACTTTTGAGACCGGCGCGTTGTAGGTTCTTTCTATTACAAATGGTTCTGTTTTCATTTTTGTTTGTTTTAAAGTTTAAAAAAATAATTTAGTTATGATCTTCTTTTCTTCTTCTTTGATTTTTTACGACTTCCTTTAGTTATATCCTTCTCTAAAAATTTACCAAGGGCATCCAGTTTAACTGTCCAGAAAGCTCTGTATTGTTCTATCCATTCGGACACTTCGTTAAGCTTGTCGAACTTCGCTTCACAAAACCTTTCCCTGCCCTGCTGTTTGATTACAAGAAGTCCGCACTCATTCAGGATCTTGATATGCTTGGAAATTGCAGGGCGGCTTATTGGAAAATTTTCCGCTACCGAATTAAGATTCAATGGCTGATGCGCGACCATGTTTAATATCTCGCGTCTTGTTGGATCCGCTATTGCCTGGAATACATCTCTTCTCATTTTAATAAAATTTAATGTTACCGATTGGTTACAAATATATAGGAAACCTTTTGGTTACGCAAGTCCTTTTTTTTATTTTGTGAAAATTGGAACGCGCCCGCTAGCCTCGGGCAGGGATGACACGGAATTGGCTGATAGACACGGATCTTCTAAAGTATTTTCCTTACTACCCGTTCCCCAATCTCCTGATCAATAACGAATGCCCGGGTAAAAATACCGGTTTCAGTTTAAACTGTATTTTGAGTGTTGCAATAAAATAATCATTTGATAAAATTTGTTTGTTTACCTAATTTAATCTTTAAATTGAAAAATAATAATTATGCCGATATGCGGATATTGCGGACAGCAGATCATTAGCGACCGGTCAAAGACCGGTTTTCAATACGCGCCGGTTTGCAGTAACGGAGCTTGTCCATCCAACGAAAGATGTCCGAAGTGCAATTCAAAAGATCTCTCTATTATTTATCTGTTGGGCAGAGATCTGTTGTTTGAATGCCGGGATTGCGGCGATGAATGGAAGAAGGCTTTATGATGTCCTTCAAAAATCTTTGAAATCGTAACCGGTTGTTTTCAAAATGTATTCTAAGAAAGGGAAGTAAAATAAAAACGATTGAAAAGAATTCATTAGTCAGAGTTAACGTAGTTGGCAGCTCGGGTAGCGGAAAAACTACATTTTCGAAAACCCTTGCATCAAAGCTTAATATTCCGAGAATTGAAATGGACGAAATTTTTTGGGATCCTGATTGGCAGCAGCCTCCAGATGAGGTTTTCTTTGAACGTGTAGAAAAAGCTCTATCATCGGAAAGTTGGGTGCTTGATGGAAACTATACAAGAACAACTCATATTAAATGGAAGAAAGTAACCGCAGTAGTTTGGCTCGACTATTCTTATGTGAGGATACTTTTTCAGACAATCAGCCGTTCATTCACTAATATCTTAACAGGAAGAGAGATCTGGCCAAACTCAGGGAACAAAGAAACTTTAAGAGCCTTCTTTAGCAAAAAATCCATACTTCTCTGGACAATAACAAACCTGGGAAAAATAAAAAAGAAATATGAATTCTTCATTACAGCTCCAGGATATAAACAGATTTCATTTTACAGATTTAGAAGTCCAAAAGAGGCTAAGAATTTTTTAAATGACATTTGAATAATGAGGATTGTTATTTCGTGAAGAAAAAAATTGATTCTATCCGTGAATAAACCTGGATTGTTTGTGAAATCTTTTCCCCCGGCCCCAATATCCTGTTCTCCGGTCTTAGCCTGTATCCTTTGGCATTTTTCTTTGATGTTTTCATTTTACATCAATAGAATTTATTGTAATACATCCGTGCATCTTTGTGCACTCATTACAAAAATATATAATGATAGTGCGACTTTGCAAAGAAACTTTTTCCCGATTGTTAAGGTGATTTTAAATGTGAAAATCTTCATTGAAATAAAAAGCATTGTTTCAAAACTGCTTTAATGTTTTTTATTATTTTTATGAACGGGAGTTAATTAACTTGTTAAGGAAGAAATAATTAAATGATGCCGGTGAATTATGATTGATTAGACAAATAGTCTTGGATAGTCTTTGATAGTCTTGGTATATTTCGGGTATAAAGTCATTGAACTAATTCCGCGAATGTGCTATATTACTGCTTGTATCACGGAGTCGTAGTTCAGTTGGTTAGAACGCCTGACTGTCACTCAGGAGGTCGCGA
>JBDTLQ010000086.1:0-9626 GCA_039934715.1 Ignavibacteria bacterium
GCACTCTCGGCGGCGGCGGGTACACGAAGCTTATCTGTGAGAAGAGCAAAGATAACGATAAAGTAATTTCAATCGACAAGGATCTCGATGCTCTTGAGCATTCAAAAAAAAAGCTTAGTGTATTTTCGGATAAAATAACTTTTGTTAACGGAAGCTTTGGTGATATAAAAAATATAACAGCATCACTTGGACTGACGAAAATCACGGGGATCGTTCTTGATCTCGGATTATCGTCTTACCAGCTCGAATCCGGAACAGGTTTTAGTTTTATGAAAGACACAAAGCTTGATATGAGAGCATACAAGCAAGATGGGATCACAGCTGCGGAGATATTGAATAGCTTTACCGAAAACGAGTTAACAGAAATTTTTGAAAAATACGGTGAGATCGGAAATGCAGAAAGACTCGCCAAGAGTATTATTAAAAGAAGAAGAGTGAAAAAATTCGAAACAACATTCGATCTGGTAGAAACTGTCCGGGAAGAATACAAGATAGGTCAGAAGAACCTTATCGATTTTATGGCCAAGATATTTCAGTCTCTTAGAATTGAAGTCAACAGCGAGCTGGAAAATCTTGAAACAGTTCTGAATGATTCATTGGATCTTATTGAAAAAGGCGGAAGAATAGTTGTCGTCTCCTATCATTCACTGGAAGACAGGATCGTAAAGAATTTTTTCAGAGATCAGTCAGCTAAGTTCAGAAAAACCGAAAATCCTTATTTCGACGAAGAGATAAAACCAAGATTGAAAATATTGACAAAGAAACCGATTATTCCAACAAGAGGAGAAATAAAATTTAACAGCAGGTCAAGAAGCGCAAAGCTAAGAGCCGCTGAAATTATCTAATAAAAAACAAAATGAAAAAAAATAAACCGGTTAAGAAAATCTCAGTTTTTTATTTTTTAATTCTTCTGATCATAACATCGGTCATACTTGTGATTTATATCAACAATATAATTGAGGTTAACAGTCTTTCAGTAGGTAATAATCTGCTGAGGGATGAGATAAATAAAAATGTTCAGACCAATGAATTACTGAGAGCAGAAGCAGAAAAGCTCAGCAGTTTTGAGAGAATAAAATCCATCGTATCCGAAAAGTACAACCTTTCATATAAAGATAATTCGACAGAAGATACTAAAATAGTTTTAAGTAAATCGCAGCTCAAATAAACTTACATTTTGGAATTTAAACTTTACAAAAATCCCGGCAAGCAGCTTATTCAAAGAAGAAAAATAAATTTTTTCTTTCTTGCTTTATTCTGCATATTTATTGTCGTGCTTGTAAAGCTGGTAAACATACAGATCATTGAATCTGAAAAATACAAAATAGCCGCGAGGAAACAGTATGAGAATAAAATAATTCTCTCACCTTACAGAGGATCGATCTACGACAGGAATATGAATGTTCTCGTTTCAAATTCATTCGAGTATTCCTTCGCTGCTGATCCAAACATGGTTGAAAAACCCGAGCATGTAGCTGAAATTTTCTCCGGTGTATTCGGAAAAAGTAAAGAAGAATATCTGGCAAAACTGAGTACTGCCAATACGTCATTTATATATCTTGAAAGAAGAGTTGACGCGTCAAAGGTAAACGGACTCGACACTTTGGGAATGGATGGAGTGATCGTTCTAAAAGAGCCAAAGAGAATTTACAATTACGGCAGCCTTGCTTCACAGGTCATTGGATTCACAAACATTGACAACAAAGGCCAGACAGGTATTGAGTTGTCTATGAACAAAGAGCTCGAAGGAAAAGAAGGTTTTATTATAATGCAGAGAGACGGAAGGGGTAATAACAGACCTTCGCTTGAGTTTCCGAGAAAAGATTCCGAGAACGGCAACAACATTGTTTTAACTATTGATATTAACATACAAAGATTTGCAGAGGAAGAGCTTGCTGCAGGTGTCAAAAATTTTTCCGCTGACGGAGGGAAGGTAATTATTCAATCCGTGAAAACCGGAGAGATACTCGCGATGACCTCTTATCCAACATTTGATCCGAATAATATTTCGGTTGCAGATACCAATGGAATGAAGAACGCTGTGATTTCCGATATCTATGAACCCGGCTCGACATTTAAGATAATAACTGCGGCTGCTTCACTTGAAGAAAAGATAGAAGATAAAAATTCAATGATAGCCACCGATGAATTAAAAGGATTAAAGATAAGTGATGTTCACGGTGCGTCAAGCATGACATTCCAGCAGGCAATCGAGCAATCTAGCAACATCGCGTTCAGTAAACTGTCATTGAAAGTCGGTCCGGAAAGATTTTATAAGTATGCGCGGGATTTCGGAATCGGGATCTTCAGCGGCATAGAACTCCCGGGAGAAAACAAAGGCATGTTGAAAAGACCAATCGAATTTTCCGGAGTGACCTTGCCATACATGTCAATTGGTTATGAAGTTCTGATCAATGCGTTACAGCTTTCAAACGCTTACGCAGTTATTGCGAACAACGGAATGATGATGAAGG
Source organism: Ignavibacteria bacterium (assembly GCA_039934715.1). Classification (GTDB taxonomy): domain Bacteria; phylum Bacteroidota; class Ignavibacteria; order Tepidaquicellales; family Tepidaquicellaceae; genus JAGPCH01. The sequence continues at coordinate 2,475 of JBDTLQ010000086.1, forward strand.
CGCATATTATCAAAAAAGAATTTTCAACAGACGGAAAGACAATTTATGAAAGCAGACCAGAAATGATCAGGCAGGTTGTATCAGAGAATACGGCGAAGACACTTACTTCACTTTTTACAGGTGTAGTTGAAAGAGGAACCGGTACAGATGCAAAGATTGAAGGAGTGAGTGTAGCAGGTAAAACGGGGACTGCGCAGAGGATCATTAATGGTGAATACTCAAGCAGCTCACACAATTCATCTTTTGTAGGATACTTTCCCGCGGAAGATCCGCAGATACTAATAACAGTAATTCTGAATAATCCTAAATCAGGAGAGTATTACGGAGGTAAGGTTTCAGCGCCAATTTTTCAAAAGATCGCTTCGAGGATAATAAATTTTTCCGGCACGACGAACATCTCATCACCGCAACTTGTGAACGCAAATTATACAACTGATAAAAGTAATCAGGATAATGTGAGTGATCTTAGTGATCAGAAAGTATTAATTCCGAACCTGGTGAATATGAAACTTGAAGACGCGATAGAGCTGATATCGGAAAATAAAATGAGCTATGAAGTTATTGAAAATGATCCCGGTAAAAAGATCTCCGGAGCTACATACATCATTGAATCACAATACCCTCTGCCAAATGAAAGAGTATCTTTTACTGAGAACACAAAAATTAAACTTGTAATAAAAAACAGTATAGCTGTGAATGACAGAATGATCAAAGTTCCTGATGTTACAAATCTGAGTTTAAGAAAAGCCATAAATGCGCTTTTGACAGAAGGGTTTGAAGTTGATATTAACGGGAGCGGAAAAATAATAAGTCAGTCACCGGCCGCGGGTTCAAGCCAGCTGCCGAAGTCCAGAATAATTCTTTATTGTAAAAATCAATAAAATGAAAGTGTCAGAACTTTTAAATATGAGCGATCTGAAATTACATACCGGAGCTTTAAAAGATTTTGAGGTTGAAGGTATTGCTTATGATTCAAGAAAGGTGAGGCCCGGGTATATTTTCTTCGCGATCAGAGGATTTAAGGACGATGGCAATAAATACGCGAATGACGCTGCAAGTAATGGAGCAAAACTCATTTTAACTGAAGAAGAATTCGGAAATGAATCGGCACACGTTATAAAGGTAAAAAATATCAGGAAGCTAATGGCCACGATGAGCGGAACATACTATGGTGATCCTTCCGCAAAAATAAAATTGATAGGGATTACTGGAACAAACGGAAAAACAACTACTTCATATCTGATAAAATCTTTTTTAGCGGATGCCGGATATAAAACAGGATTGATAGGAACAATTGATTATGAGGTTGGTGATGTCAAATACGATTCAACACTTACAACGCCTGATTCTGTTGAGCTGAATATGATGCTTGGAGAGATGGTGAAATCAAAAATGGATTTTTGCGTGATGGAAGTTTCCTCGATCGCGCTCGCGATGGACAGGGTGCATGGATTGAATTATGATACAGCTGTATTTACGAATCTTACGAGTGAACATCTTGATTTTCATAGTAACATGGAAGATTATTTCATGGCTAAAAGAATGTTGTTCAACGGTCTCAGCAAGAAAGCCCTGGCGGTATCAAACGCTGATGATCCTTTCGGAGATAGAATTTTAGCGGATACAAAAGCCGGGAAGTTTTTCTATTCTATGAAGAAGGAAAGTGAACTAAGATCTTTCAATGAAAAATTGTCAATCAACGGACTGGAGTTTGATGTGAAATGGAACGGAAAGACATACAATCTAAGATCAAATCTTTCGGGAAGATTTAACATATATAACATACTCGCTTCAGCATCGGCAGTTTTGAATTATGATATTGATATGGAACAGATACGCGGCTCACTTCTGAATTTTGGCGAGGTTAGCGGAAGATTTAACAGAGTGAAACTTCCAAACGGAGCAGTTGCAGTGATTGATTATTCACACACATCGGACTCTTTAAAAAATGCAATTGAATCCGCGCGAGAAATAGTTAATGCTGAAAATAAAAAAGGCAGGGTCATAACAATATTCGGATGCGGCGGAAACAAAGACACAATAAAGCGTCCTGTGATGGGAGACTATGCTTCAGCATTATCGGATTTTTCAATAATTACATCAGACAATCCGAGATATGAGAACCCGATGGATATTATAAGTGAGATCGTATCCGGGATGAAAACCAAAAATAATTTTGAAGTGATTGAAAACCGTGAGGAAGCGATAAAGAAAGGAATTGAGATTAGCCACGAGGGAGACATAGTACTGATCTGCGGCAAGGGACATGAGACATATCAGGAAATAAACGGAGTGAAAAATCATTTTGATGATAAAGAAATGGTGGGAAAGTATTCAGGCTTAGCAAAATAAATTATGCTTAAAGTTGATGACCTTATTTCTGTTAGTCAAGATGAGCTGGTAAACTTTGAAAAGCTTAAGAGAAAAAAGTTCAATGGTGTTTCAATTGACTCAAGAAAAATAAAGAAAGATGAAATTTTTTTCGCGATCAAAGGAGAAAGAACTGACGGACATAAATACATTGAAGATATTTTCAAAAAAGGTATTCAGCTTGCAGTAGTTGAAAGAAGCTGGTTTAAAAAGAATAAAAGTAAATTCAGGAAAAAGATCTTTTTAGTAGTCCGTGATACAACCAAAGCGTTAGGCGAGTTTGCAAAGATACACAAGGATAATTTTGCCATACCGGTGCTGTGCATCGGAGGAAGCAATGGTAAGACAACTACCAAAGATCTGGCAGCAGCTGTTCTTTCAAAAAAGTATAATGTATTAAAGACCGAAGGCAATTTTAACAATCACATTGGTTTGCCGCTGACATTGCTGAGGCTTGATGATACTCATGAATTTTGTCTGCTTGAGGCGGGCACTAATCATTATAACGAGATAAAATATTTATGCAGTATAGCCCGGCCCGGGTTCGGACTTGTTACAAATATCGGCAGAGAGCATCTCGAGTTCTTTAAGAATATTAAAGGAGTGGCAAAAGCTGAGTTTGAATTATACGATTACTTAAAAAAAAGAAAAGACGGAATATTGTTTTTCAATTTAGACGACAGTTACATCAAAAATTATTCAGGAGGAATAAATGATGAAAAAAAATTTTCTTATTCTTACAAGCATAATGCGGATGTCAAAGGAAGATTTAAAGGTTATAGTAAAAATTTTGAACCCGGGATCGAAATCCGTTCCGGTCAAAAAAAATTTGAAGCCCGTATTTCAACGTTCGGTGAACACTCGGTACACAACGGGTTAGCAGCAGCGGCTGTAGGTTTGTATTTTAATGTAAGTGAAAGAATGATCAGGGACGCACTGAAGAATTTTAAGAACGCATCAACAAACAGGATGGAAGTAATTAAAATAAACGGAATGACAATAATTAACGACACCTATAACAGCAATCCCGAATCAGTGAAGATGGGTCTTGAGACTATGATGAAATTTAAAACACCGGGAAAAAAGATAGCAGTGCTTTCAGACATGCTTGAGCTGGGAAAGAGCAGCAAAGCCGAGCATTCCAGTATCGGCAAGCTCGCTGCAAAACTGAATATTAAAAATTTATTTACATTCGGCAAGGAGTCTTTGAATATTTTCAGAAATGCAAAGAGGATCAGAAATAATTTTTATTTTGAAAGCAAAGATGATCTGATTGAAATGTTAAGAAAGAATGTATCGCAGAAGGATATTATTTATGTAAAGGGTTCAAGAGGAATGAGAATGGAAGAAGTTGTTAAGGGAATCTCAGAAAACTAAAAGCGCATGCTGTATAAATTAGCCGAGCTGATAAACGCGAAATTCAATCCCCCTGGATTTGATGTATTCAGGTTCATAACTTTCCGATCGGCTTTGGCTGCGATTACAGCTTTATTGTTCAGTTTTATAATTGGTCCAAAAATAATAAGAATACTTCAAAGGAAACAAATAGGTGAGGCAAGAAAAGAAGACGGCCCGCAGTTTCACTGGTCAAAGGCCGGGACACCGACGATGGGAGGATTTATAATATTACTTTCTGTAATAATACCTGTGCTTCTATGGGGTGATCTAAGCAACATTTATATTCTGATCATTTTATTTGTAACAATCACTTTAGGAGCAGTCGGATTCACTGATGATTATCTGAAGGTAATAAAGAAGTATAAGAAAGGTCTGGCGGAAAGATACAAACTGCTTGGCCAGTTGTCGGTAGGTATTGTAGTAGGATGCGCAATATTTTTTCTGCCGCAGTTCGACAACATAAATTCGATTACGACGATCCCGTTTTTAAAAAGTTATGAGTTTGATTTTTCATATTTGTATATACCGATCATTGTTTTCATAATCACCGCGACATCCAACGCGGTAAATTTTACGGACGGGCTTGACGGCCTGGCGACCGGCACTGTTGGAGTGGTTGCATTGACCCTGGGAATAATCGCATATGTATCGGGGAATATTGAGACGGCGAAATATCTTAATATTATTTACTTACGGGGCAACGGAGAACTTGCGATCTATTGCTCGGCATTAAGCGGCGCGGCACTCGGATTTTTATGGTATAATTTTTATCCTGCACAGGTCTTCATGGGAGATACCGGATCGCTTGCACTTGGAGGAGCAGTCGGTACACTATGTGTGCTGGTAAAAAAAGAATTCATGCTTCCGATATTAGGCGGGATATTTTTTGCCGAAGCACTGTCCGTAATTTTGCAAAGATATTATTTCAAGTACACTAGAATAAGGACAGGCGAGGGCAAACGGATATTTAAAATGGCCCCGCTTCATCACCATTTTGAAATGAAAGGAATATCCGAACCAAAAATTGTAGTGAGGTTTTATATTGTCGCGATACTTCTCGCGATACTTACACTTGCATCGCTTAAGATAAGATGAAAGATATCACGAACAGTTCTTTTACAATTCTGGGAGCAGGAAGAAGCGGTATAGCAGCAGCGAAGCTCTTAAAAAGAAACGGTGCAAAAGTCTTTCTCAGTGACAGCACGGAAAAAAGTAAACTTAAATATTTTGATGAGAGCATTTTAAAAGAGGAAGAGATTGAGTTTGAACTCGGCAAACATTCTGAGAAGATATTTGATAACGAAATATTTATTACGAGCCCGGGTATCTCTCCGGGCAGTGAGGTACTGGTAAAAGCCGGGAAGCTTGGAATAAAAATTTATTCAGAAATCGAAGCGGCTTACTGGTTTTGCAGATGTCCGGTGATAGCGATCACAGGCACAAATGGTAAGACAACAACTTCGGTTTTGACCGGAGAAATATTTAGGAACGCTGGATTTGATGTCAGGGTCTGCGGAAATGTCGGGCTGGCTTTTTCAGAAGTAGTAAGTGAACTGAGGGAAGATTCGATCGCGGTGTTAGAAGTCAGCAGCTTTCAGCTGAATTACATTGAAGAGTTCAGGCCGAATGTAGCAGTAGTGCTGAACATTACCCCCGATCACATTGACTGGCACGGCAGCTTTGATAATTATCTTAAAGCAAAACTGGAATTAACAAAAAATCAATCGAGTGAGGATCTTGCAATAATAAATTATGATGATGAAGTATTGAGAAAGAGTATTGAAAATTTAAATGCAAAGAAAGCATTTTTCAGTTTAAAAAATGATTTGATAAAGGAAAACATTGCAACAGGCAGTTTCCCGGAAAAAGGGGAGATAATTTATTTTGACAAAGAGAAAAATATTGAAGAGAAAATAATGGAAACACGAGAGATCAGTATCAGGGGAAATCATAATCTTTATAACTCACTTGCAGCGATCATTTCAGCGAGAGCATTTGATATAAAGAAAGAATTGATCGGTGAAACTTTGAAAGAATTTAAAGGAGTGGAGCACAGAATTGAATTTGTACGAGAGATAGCGGGAATAAAATTTTATAATGATTCAAAAGCTACCAATATAGATTCGCTGATTGTAGCGCTCGAATCATTTGACGGTGATCTGATACTGATACTCGGAGGAAGGGAATCGGGAAATGATTATTCGAGAAGTGATAAACCAGTAAAGGATAAAGTAAAAGAGATAATAGCGATCGGAGAAACGAGAGATAAGATATACGATCATTTTAAGGGTTATAAGAAAGTGACGAAAGTTAATTCAATGGAAGAGGCTGTTATAAAAGCTTTTGAGATCTCTTCAGGGAAGGATTCGGTACTGTTATCACCCGCGTGCAAGAGTTTTGACATGTTCGACAGCTATGAGCACCGGGGCAAAGAATTCAAAAAATTTGTGAACGAACTAAAATAAATTGGCACACAAATACAAAATAGACATATGGATCCTGTTACCTGTGCTGCTTCTGATGATATTCAGCATAGGCGCGGTGTACAGCGCGAGCTCATCATTTGCATTGGAAAAATTTCAGGACAGCAACTATCTCATAAAGCAGCATGCAATAAAAATCATAGTTTCTATCGTGGTAATATTTCTTGTTGCGAGGATCGATTATGAATACTTAGAGAGCATTTCGAAGCCGCTGATATGGATAACCATATTGTTGTTGTTATTTACTTTATTCACAGGCGGATCGATCAAAGGTGCAAGCAGATGGGTAAACCTTGGACCGCTGAGCTTTCAGCCGTCGGAGTTTGCAAGGTATTCGATCGTGATTTATATCGCGGCTTTACTCGCGAGGAAAAAAGATTATATAAATTTATTGTACAGGGGATATCTGCCGATAATTTTTTATGTACTGCTTGTGAGCGGACTGATACTCATTCAGCCAAACTTTTCAGTATCGCTGATAATTTTCACGACATGCATTGTAATGATCTCATTGTCAGAGGCAAAGATCAAGCACATTGCATTTACGCTCGCGGCTCTGATACCGCTGGCCGCTATATTTGTAATGTCAAAGAATTATATAATGGACAGAATCTCTTCATACTCCGAATACAAGTCGAGCGGCAACACAAGCTACCAGCTGCAGCAGGCTTTGATAGGATTCGGCAACGGAGGACTATTCGGTATCGGGCCCGGTAATTCGAATCAGCGTGATTTTTTTCTTCCGGAAGCGCACGGAGATTTTATTTTTTCAATTATAGGCGAAGAGTATGGCTTCATAGGAACATTCATAATTCTGAGTTTATATTTTGTAATTATGGTAAGAGGATTTAAGATAGCAAAGCAATGCAAGGATGAATTCGGAAAGTATCTTGCCTTCGGG
>JBDTLQ010000087.1:0-9616 GCA_039934715.1 Ignavibacteria bacterium
CTCAAGAAACTCGTCATTCTGTAAAGTCACACTCTTTAAAGATGTATCCAGATGAATGTCTTCGATCTTGCTTTGAATGTCATCGGTGATCTCATCTTTGGTTTGGGCAAATGATGATGTGACCAGTACAAGGATAAATATAATTACCGGTAAAAATTTCATAAGTAAGAAGATTATAAAAAGTCTTTATAACTTAATAAAAAATTCAGAATTAAAAACTATTAATAGAAAAAAATTAATTACTCTTATTGAGCTTTCTATCGAAAGGAGAGTTCACTTTTCCGGATAAAATATTTTTATATGCTCCGGTCTTTCTGTAAGCGTTTCCCCAAACTTCTTTTTGCCTGTAGTTTCTGATCTTATCCATATCAAACTCAGCAATGAAAATGCCTTCATCTTCACCGGCCATTACCAATAAATTTTCCTGTTCAATTTCATTTTCGTCATATACGATTGGAGTATATGCCTGCGATCTTCCGTTGCATTTTGGTGAGGGATAATTTGCAAGTGCGACACCGGTCATGTTCTCAAACACGCGTGTCCTTAATTGCGCGTTCCGGTTAGTATCCATCATGCACGCGTTCGGGATAAGTATTAATTCCGCGCCGAGCAGCATAAGTTCACGTGCACTCTCGGGAAACTCACGGTCAAAACAGATCATGATACCTGTCTTAACAATTCCTTTCCTTGTATCAAGATCACTTACAAAAAATTCTTTTCCTGATTCACAAAAATATTCAAGAGAAAAATCACACGTATGTACTTTCGAATAATTCAAAACAATTTTCCCGAACCTGTCAATGAGAGCAGCTGAATTGTATGGCTTATCTTTTCCCTTCTGTAAAAAAGTAATTACTATAGCTGTATTTAATTCCTTCGCAAGTTGTCGAAAATGATCAATGAATTCAGAATCTGTATCAACTGAGTTAGAGTACCATTGCTCTATGGCTTTTTTTGATGCACTCTCGGGATCGAAATCTGTCTTCCATGTACCCTCATCAAAACTTTCATATCCGATGTTCCACATTTCCGGAAATAGAATTATATCGGCGTAGAGTGCATTGGCTTTCCGGCAGTAAAGATCCGCTTTTTCCATGTTGAGCTTTTGGTCAAACTTATGAGAAGCGATCTGAAGTAAAGCAACTTTTATTTTCATTTTACATGAGTTACTATTTACAAAAAAAATATTTGAATCAAAGTAAATCATATTAAGATATTCAACAAGAGAATTGCTTAGTGAAATTAATATTCCTAATTTCTCAAAATCCCAAACTAAAAAACCTATCATCATGAAAGCAAAACTTATTATTGTTTGTTTTACTTTAGTTTCATTTCTTTTTGTATTTTCGCAATGCTCAGATATCGGTACAGATAAAAATCACACTTCAAAACCCAGCTTTGGAGGTTTTGACAGCCAGGTAAAATGGGGCGAGCATCTTGTAACAGTTGGAGCTTGCAATGATTGTCATACTCCGAAAAAGATGACTCCGCAGGGACCGGTTCTTGATGAGACATTACTCTTGTCCGGACATCCTGCATTAATGCCTCCGCCGGATATAGACCGCAAGGAAATTGAATCCAAAGGACTTGCTGTTACACAGACTTTAACTGCATGGGTAGGTCCGTGGGGAACTTCCTATACAGCAAATCTTACTCCCGATGAAACAGGTATAGGCAACTGGCAGGAAAGTAATTTCATAACTGCACTCCGGGACGGGAAGTATAAAGGAGTTGCTTCAGGAAGAACATTGCTTCCTCCAATGCCCTGGGACCAGTACAAAAAAATGTCCGATGATGAGATAAAAGCGATATTCGCTTATTTAAAATCCATCAAACCGATCAGGAATTTAGTACCACAGGCTCAGCCTCCTGTATCAGCTCCACCCGGTACTAACGCTCCGCCAAAATAAGACTATGATATAATGATATTAGCTTTGAAATCAGAGGATCAGAATTTACTTGATGAATTTGTTCTCTGTTTTTTTAACAAAATTATTTTACAATAATTGTTGATCCTTGAACCTATATTAAAATAATTCGAAATAATTCGAAACAATTCGTGCTAACTCGTGGCAAAAAAAATTTATTTTTCCAGGATAGAAAATACGGTGTTCATAAACATTTCCGGTTCCTGGATATGCGGGATATGACCTACACCCGGAAATTCTATTATTGAAGCGACAGGAATTTTTTGCACCAGATCACGCGCAAGTATTACGACCTGACCGTGAGATTCCTGCATCTCTTTTGAAAGCAGATCTTTTCCGACAATGGTCCTGTCTTCCTTACCAATAATAAAATACACAGGGACTTTCAGATCTTTGAATTCATATACAACAGGCTGTTCATATATCATTTCATATGTGACAGCATTTACAAATGCTATATCTTTAAACATAGCATATTTCAATACCGACGCCTGAACTTTAACAAGCTCTTCATACTCCGGTTTCCAGACAGGATAATAGCTCTGCCGATATTTTTTATATGATTCGTAAGTTGCGGAAAGCTCCTTCTGAAATTGCTCATCAACAGTTCTGTAGGGAACAAAGGTCTTATAATCTTCAAGCCCTATTGGATTTTCTAAAATTAATTTGTCAACTGATTCAGGATACATAAGCGCGAATCTTGTTCCGAGCATCCCACCCATTGAATGTGCAATTATTTCAATCTTACTTCCCATAAATGTTATTCCCAAAGAATCCAGAAGTTGTTTAGTACATCTCGACAAAAGATGAAAGCTGTAGTGTATATTCGGGTATGAAGATTTTCCCCAGCCGATCTGATCGGGAGCAATCACTCTGTAACCACTGTCAGACAAGGATGCGATCACATTTTTCCAGTAATAACCGTTGAAATTTTTTCCGTGAAGAAGCAAAACAGTACGGCCGTTTGATACAGCCGGCTTTACATCCATGTAAGCCATATTTCCGCTGACGGATTCTATTATGAAATGAAATTCATTTACCGGATAAGGGTATTCAATGTATTCAAAAGTTTGTGCCTTTAAAACATTTATCTGTAGAGTAGTTAATACGGTAATTATTAAGAATATATGTTTCATTGTCTTCTCATTTTAAAATTTTTATATGACGGCTCAAGATACACCTTTGACTAGTCACCATTGACCATTCACGATTCACGAATACAAAATTAGCTCATACTTTTGCTCAATAAGTTTCTTTCCGAATTTATTTGTTTCTTTTTCTTCTGCAATAATAAAACCAAATTTTTTGTAAATGTCTATTGCAGGAATTAATTCATGAGTTGTCCACAGGTAGGAAGATTTATAGCCACAGCTTTTAAAAAATGCCATATACAATTCCATAAGCTTTCTTCCCAATCCTATTCCGCGATATTCCGGAGCGATAAGGAAAAATCTCAGCTGAGCCGCCTCACCTCTGTCCAGCAGTAATATAAATCCAACTATTTTGTCTTTATGTTCGGCGATCCATAGCCTGCTTTTATGAGGCTCATATTTCTCATAAAATTCATTCAGCCCCGCCGCAACATAGGTTTCAAATTCAATCCCGTAATTATATTCTTTTGCATATAACACTCCATGCAATTGTATAACTGCCCCGATATCTCCTGACCGAAGATCGTTCCTGATTCTAATATCATTTAAGCTTACAGAATTTTTCATAATGAAAGTATAAGATCATTTGTCTTGTTTGAATAATAAAGTTTTTTCAAGTAGGACACCTGTAGTTACTCCTATTATATAGCAGATCAGATCACTCCATAAAAACCCATAGCCAAATATTAATCCGCCTAATAAAGTGTGCCGGATAGCATCGAACCATTCTGACGAATATAACTGGCTAAATTCGATAGCAAAAGAAAACACCAGTGAAATGACAGCGACTTTTGTTGTAGTAAAAGAATTGAAAATGAATCCGGTCAGAAGAAATACCATTAATGCCCAAAGAGTATCCCCTGAATATTCGGCAATGAACTTTGGAAGAAGCCCAGGATATTTTCTTGTTCCTAAGCCCGCTGCAATTACAACTATGATTGAAATAAAATAAACCAGCCTGTTTCTTTTTTGGTTCAACAGTAACTTTTAACTTTCAACTTTTAACTTTCAACTTTCAACTTTCAACTTTCAACTTTCAACTTTCAACTACTAAGTATCCTCTTAAACCTTCTTTAAGATTATCAGGGATAAAAGGATGCTCAAGGATCTCTCTCAGCTTGCCCTGATCTGCACCTTTGCTCACTTTACAAAAAGTTACATCACTAATAGAAATGTTAAATGGAGATTCTTCAATTAATTCAATTTCATTATTTGTTTCAATGTAACCTTCTTCGATCACTCTGAAATATGTACCATGCCTTTTCTGTTCATAGAATCTTTCAATCATATCCTGCATTCCGAATTTCGCGTTAAGCTTCAGACACGGGAAACGCGGCTGGACAGCAAGGATCTTTATTGTCCCGATCTTATAAATATTTCCGATCCGGACAATATCATCAGTCATACCTTTCGTAGTAAGATTCTCACCGAAGAGTCCGGGATTCCAGTCATCCCTGTTGATCTGTTTCTTCCAGTAATCATAATATTCAACATCATAAGAATAGATTGCCTTATCAACTCCGCCGTGAACACGCAGATCTGACTGTTCATCACCCTCAATATTTGTGAATGACACTTTACAGCGGAGATCAACGGGAGACTTGAAAATACTTGTAACAAGAATTTTACCGTTCCATTCAATTTCCCGCGGAGTACCGACATTAACTGAAACCAGTTTCATTTTTGAGTATGGATTAAAGATTCAGAGATCTGAAAAAGCATTACGAGAGAAGAAAATTCCGGGATAATTGAAGTTTGATTCATTTCTTTGATACCTCTTTTAGAGCCTGTCAGACCCTACAACTGAACAGGCTCGTCAAGAAGTATTATCTATTCACTAACCCAATCTGTTTTGTATTGTGAAAATGTTTCTTAATCTTATACAAAATTACACAAACCTCTTCAATTGGACAACTTAAAATTCAGCTATCCGTAGGTTTCCAGACCGGGATTTTAATGAACATAAATGATAACGATGGTAACTATGATAATATTGAATGAATTAGTATGTTGTTCATAATATTCTTCATAGTTATCATCGAATCATTTATATCATAGTTGATTGAACTATTAACGAACCCTATTTTGTTGGTAAATAGAATTTAATTTTTTGCAAACTCATTCCATAATGAAAGAAGAATTATCAGAAACAGAATTGGTTTTATTAAAAGAAGCCAAGACCAAGCTCGAACATCCTTCTGTACTAATAGAATTATCAAACATAATCGGTAAGCCGATTGAAAAAATTTATTCATTTATACCCGCAAAGGTTCAGGACACCATTGGGAAGATCACTAAGAATGTTTTACTGAAATCTTTAAGTGTACTTGTTTCAAAAACCGGCAAGAGTCAGGATCGCAAACCAAAAAACATGCTGCACAAAGTACTGGTAACAGGCACGGGCGCGGCGGGGGGATTTTTCGGATTGACAGCACTTGCTATCGAGCTTCCGGTTACAACCGCGATCATGCTGCGTTCGATAATTGATATCGCCGGAAGCAAAGGCTTTGATGTAAATGATATTGATACTAAACTCGCGTGTCTTGAAGTTTTCGCGCTTGGAGGAAATTCAAAGAGCGATGACTACTCCGACAGTGCATATTATCTGATCAGAGGAACGCTTGCCAAGGAGGTTGCGGATGCGGGCAAGTATATCTTAAAAAAAGGAATTATAAACGAAAGTGCTCCGGCGATAGTAAGTTATATTTCAAAGATAGCTTCAAGATTCGGAGTAATAGTTTCGGAAGAAGTTGCCGCGAAGTCTGTTCCAATAATTGGTTCAGTATCAGGAGGAACGATCAATCTTGTCTTCATGAATCATTTTCAGAAAATGGCTGAAGGACACTTTACCGTGATGAAGTTGGAGAGAAAGTATGGGAAGGAAAAAGTAATGGAGATCTATAAGGGTTTATGAATTGCTGCAAATCACATCAGTTTTTTTTACCACAGAGGCAAAAAATTTTTACTTCATGATTTTTGTAATGCAATCACTCTTCCTACCTTCGAGTTCAAAACAAGCCCATTGCTTACCAAACCGGAATGAGAAGAATGTCTGACGACTGACGTTTGACCTTTGACGTTTGATGTATCCCAACTGTCACAGGGTCCTGAAAATATTGTCTAAGTGTTAAACAGATATTCATTAACAAAAAAAACAAACGGTTTATGAAAACTTTAACACTAATTATTATCATGATCCTTTCTTTCAGCATTTCCGCGGAAGCACTGATAAGAAATGTTCCTGCCCAGTATTCTACGATACAGGCGGGGATCAACGCATGTTCCAACGGTGATACATTACTTGTCCAGCCCGGCACCTACTTTGAAAATATTAATTTCAGAGGAAAGAAAATTGTTCTTACAAGCATGTTCTATCAGAACATGAATTATTCCTTCATACAATCAACTATCATAAACGGAAGCACGCCTGTAAATCCCGACAGTGCGAGCTGTGTGATCATTAACAATCACGAAGACTCAACAACTGTCTTTCAGGGTTTCACCCTGACAGGAGGCTCGGGTACAAAATGGACTGACGAGCAGGGAGCCGGGTTGTTCAGAGAAGGCGGTGGATTATTGTCTGCGCTTTCTTCGCCTGTGATTCAATATAACATTATTACGGGGAATGTCTGTGTTGAAGGCGGTGTGTCAAGTACCGGCGGTGGCGGAATGAGACTGGGTGACGGCTTCCCGAGAGTGTACAATAACGTTATCACAAACAACTCAGCCCGTTACGGCGGAGGTATAGTTTTAAATTATACCGGGGGTGAATATAAAAATAATCTTATCTTCCAAAATTACGGCTCCGTGGATTTTGGTGCCGGTACAGGAATGTGGCTCAATGGTTCTTTCTCACGTCCTATGACAATTCAAAATAATACAGTGGCCTTTAATACTGCACTATCATCATGCGCAGGAATTCGTTCATCGGCAAGTACAACATTACGCAACAATATTGTATGGGGAAATACAACACAGGGAATCTTGTTGCAGATCTCAGGCTCAGCTCTTACTGTCAGGTACTGTAATGTTCAGGGAGGATATACCGGCGGAGGAAATCTGAACGAAGATCCATTATTCGATTCGACAAATTATTATCTGAAAGCCGGTTCACCCTGCGTTGATAAAGGTGACAGCAGCACGATCTATAATGATCCTGCTGATCCCGGAAATCCTACACTTGCCAACTGGCCCGCACGGGGCACTCTAAGAAATGATATGGGAGCGTACGGAGGAGCAAGGAGTTCGGTAATTGCAAATACAGTAGTCGGAATTTTCAGCGGTCCGGAAATTCTATCTCCGGATAAATTTAGTCTGAAACAAAATTACCCTAATCCTTTCAATCCGACAACAACTATCGAATACTTCATTCCTGAAAATTCGATGGTGAGAATAAATATTTACAATACACTCGGACAAAAGATCTCGACTCTATTAAACGATGTTCAGTCTGCAGGTACTCATTCGGTTAACTGGAATGCTTCAGACTTTAATTCAGGAATATATTTTTATGAAATGACAGTATCCTTTAATAATAAAACTTTCAGTGAGAAAAGAAAAATGATCTTGCTCAAGTAGTTTGTAGCTCAACAATTGTAGCTCAACAATTGTAGTTCAACATTTATGGTGAGTATAATTAAAGCCGGTAGATCTCTTCCGGCTTTTTTTATAACTTCACTGAAAAAATTTCGTAATTAACTCACTAAGTCATTGAAGTTTTATTTGAACGCGCCCCCTTACCGAGGAGCCTGTCTCAAAACAAGCTATTATCTTTTACCTCGAAGACTCTAAGCTCAAAGAGTAAAGTTTTTGAATTTGTTTTCTTGGAGTCTTAGAGTCTTCGAGGTAAAATTAATGTTTTGAGACATTCCCGAGAGGCTGGCGGGCGCGTTCCCATTTTCATATAATAGAAAATTAAACTTGAATTTTATTTTTAATAAAGCTTTTTTCACATTCCCGCGCTTCAACCCTTTCAACATACCATAAATAAATATTATGATCATGAAAAAATTGTTTTTTCTTTTCATCATGCTTTGCAGTGTTACCGCTTTTCCCCAATCAGGATGGTTCATTCAGCCGACAGGCTTATCATCTTTTCTCTGGGAAGTAACAATGGTGGATGTCAATACAGCTTACATTTGCGCTGATGCAGGGAGAGTTTTAAAGACCACTAACGGCGGTACTAACTGGATCCAATCCATACTCACAGGAGCGGGTGAACTGTACGCCATTGATTTTCCTTCGGCTAATACCGGTTATACCGCAGGAGGTCAGGGCAATATCTTTAAAACTATAAATGCAGGAGCGAACTGGACGGCAGTTACTTCTCCAACTTCAAATAATTTATTCGCTGTTAAATTTCTAAATGAGAGTACAGGATTTGTCGCCGGTGGAGCGACCAACGACGGCGAAATATTTAAGACAACAAACGGCGGAGCTGACTGGACTGAATACGGACCCGGTATTGTATATCCCCAGGTACTTGATTTAAATTTTCCGTCGGATGCTACAGGCTATTCCGCGGGAGGTAACGGTTCAATTCTCAAAAGCACTGACGGCGGAACGAAATGGTTTGTACTGCATCCGGGAGTCGACAAGATAAATCTTTTTTCAATTTATTTTACAAATGAAACTACCGGCTACACCGCTACACCTTTTCCCGGAAGTATACTAAAAACAACTAACGGCGGTACTAACTGGAACAGTATTTTTAATGATTCAAATTATTTTCCCGTCTCAGTATTTTTTCCAACATCGGATACGGGTTTTGTTACAGGGGCTGCATTCACTCAGACTGTCGCTTTGAAAACAACTAATGCAGGCGCAAGCTGGACAACGACACTCTTTGATTTTACCGGACATTTTAACTCTGTCAATTTTATTAACTCAACTACAGGATTTATTGCGGGAGAGTTCGGCAGATTATATAAAACAACAAACGGCGGTTCCACTGTCGGTATCAATAGCGACGGCGAAAATGTTCCGGATAATTTTAGTCTGTATCAAAACTATCCGAACCCATTTAATCCAAAAACAATAATTAATTATGAACTCAGGTCATCTGCTTTCGTGACTATGAAAATACATGACGTGCTTGGAAACGTGATCGCGACACTTGTTAATGAAAAGAGAAATGCAGGAAACTATGAGATCGAATTTAATTCTTCAGATCTTCCAAGCGGAATTTATTTTTATACCGTTGAGGCGGCCGGTTTAAAGCAAACAAGACGGATGGTATTATTGAAATAAAAATTCTTAAAAAAATCTTATAAAAAAACAAAGACACAGAGATATTAAAAGGATAAAATTTTCTCTGTGCCTTCTTATTCAATGTTAGCAGTTTTGTACCAAAAAAATTATGGAGTTCGTTTCGTCACAAATGAAGCTGAATTATTTGATGCGATCAGAATGTCAGTTAAATTTGTAATGTTATTTCCATCAAGGTCCGAAAGTTTATATCCCGATACAAAACTTGTCGCGTCGTTGTAAACTGCAAGAATGTCTGTCAGGTCAACTCTGCCGCTTTGATTTACATCT
>JBDTLQ010000088.1:0-9500 GCA_039934715.1 Ignavibacteria bacterium
GATCATGATCTTTCAAAAAATGGAATGGAAGATAACGGCGCGAAGTTAAATAAGATCTTAAATAAATATTCCCGCAAATAATTTTTATAAAAAATAGAATTAATAGTTAAGTTTTTTTCGCCACGAATTATCACGAATTAGAAATAAATTTTTAAGGCTTCTTTTAATTTGCCACGATAATTTTTTCCCAGCAGGTTTTTTAGTTACAAATTTATGAAAAAAATTCGTGATAATTCGTGGCAGGATATTAAGAGTAATATTTTTTCGGATATTCAAACGAAACAAATTTCCCTTTACCGTAACCGGCATCCTTCCAGCTGTCCGTATCAAAGTCTATCTGAAAGATCCCTGAAGTGGGAATATTATCAAGATCGTATGAGGCAAGAGAGTTTGCGAACGAAGTGAGATCGGGGTTGTGCCCGACCATAAAGACGGTATTACATTTGTCATCAACGGACCGGAGCATTTTCAGCATATCATCTTCATCTGCCATGTAGAGATCTTTTGTAACTAACATTTTATTTTTCTTATGATCGAGTTCATCGGCAATTATTTTTGCAAAGTCGAGCGCTCTTTTAGCCGAACTGCTAATGATAAGATCAGGGTTGACATCTTTCTTCCTTAAAATCTTTGCCATTAATGGAGCATCCCGCTTTCCTCTTTTATTCATTGGCCTGTCATGATCCTTGAGCCCTGGATCATCCCAGCTTGATTTGGCGTGACGGATAAGATAGAGATGTTTCATACTTCAATTAGGAATTACGAATTACGAATTACGAATTATGAATTATGAGTTATATGGATCATTGATGATCTATGTCTCGCGTCTCGCATCTTGCGTCTCGCGTCTCGCGTCTTACGTCTCGCGTCTCGCGTCTCGCATCTTGCGTCTCGCGTCTCGCGTCTCGCGTCTTACGTCTCGCGTCTCGCATCTTGCGTCTCGCATCTCGCGTCTCGCGTCTCGACGACAACAGTTATTCCAGCAGATTGATCGGCTGTACCGGTGTTATCATAAACGCAATGATGTAAGCTAGTACACAGATTACTAGTCCCCACATGAAGATATTATAGCAAATACGAAGATCCCTGTATTTTACCCCAAGAGTTTTGCCAAGCTGATACAAATCCTGTATCATGCTTCTGTAGAGATAATCCTTGTCATTCATCATCTCCATCATTCCCCACTGGAATTCTTCGAGCTTCATATTAGAAAAATTTCCGAAGAATAAAAGGTTAGCTTTCTTGTTTTTTATGTCCTCCCTGGTGAATTTCCCTACGATATATTTGGGGCGGGTTACCCGAACTGCAAAGATAATGCAAACCAGGCTAACTACTAAAAGCATAAATGTTGGAATTATGAGCTGAGGATTTGTGTCAAGTTTCCGGATCAGGACAGTAACGATCGCTCCGATGATAAGTGTATTTATACTTATCATTATGTTAGCCTTGCCGTCGGCAAGACCGCTGAACTCAACGTGTGTTCTCAAAGTATTCCGGAACATGGTTTCAATACCGCGGTCTGATTTTGAATTCGCTTCCTTTTTAGCCTCGAGCTTCTGCTTGTCAAGATCAAATTTCTGCTGCTTCTTATCCTCCCCCTCCTGTGCTTCCAATCTCTTCCGGTATTTTTTCTGAAGCTTTACTAACACTTCTGTTTTGTTATCATCAAGCGCCTTCTTGCCGTAGCGTGTGAAATATTTCTGAGAGGTGATGAAATCTATATTGACCTTAAGCCACTCCAGTTCAGTATAATGTTTGTTGTCTGTCTTTTCCCATTCAACTCTGAGAAGGTCTGATTTATCATCATAATCTTTTGTCCCGAGGTGAAACAGGTCTGCATCGCAGACAACTTCTTCAAGCAGATTTTTGGGTGCTTGCGGATACCGTGTTGCATTAATGCATCCGATTATTTTTTCGGTATTTTCATCTTTATAATTTTTATCCTTAAGAAAATTTTTGAGTATTTCAATGCTTGCATCTTCGTGATTATCAGTTCGTTCTATAAAACCTGTATCATGAAACCATCCGGCCAGAGTAACGATCTCAATCTCCTCATCATTCAGCCCGGATTTATTGCCGACCTTTTTGACCGCGTCCACAACCTCTTCAGTATGCTTGAAATTATGATAGACATACATTCCCGGAAGCTTAGTCTTCATAAGCTCAAACACATAATCAGAAGCAGCCTCGGTAATACTGTTATTGTTTTGAATCATCGATAAAATTTTTTATAATAAGTTCGTTCAAAATATAAAAATTATTGAACAGAAAAAACAACTTAAAACTCCTTGGTATCCGGGATTCTTTGAATTGGTTATTTAGGAACTGGAATTTATGGATTTTCCCTCCCGCGGAAACATTTAGGACACCATTTGAGAATCTGTTTACCTCTCAATACATTGTTATTGCTTGCCACACCTGATTATCGTAAGTTTCCATCTGAAAATACATTTTAAATTGTGATGTTAGTTGCTGTAAAGGATGTTATGGGCAATACACTTCAGAATTTCTCCAAACTATTTTACTAAATTTGTATCATGAAAATCTTACTTGTCGAAGATGAATTAACTTTAGGAGAATCGATTGTATCGTTTCTGAGAAATGAAGAATATATTTGCGAATGGGTAAGGAATTTCGATACAGGTTCCGAGAAGATCTTTATTTATGAATATGATTGCGCGTTAATTGATATTACACTTCCGGGAGGCAGCGGTCTTGATATTGTCAAAGAGATCAAAAGGCGCAATCAGAAAACAGGCATTATAATAATATCAGCTAAAAATTCCCTAGATGATAAAATCTCAGGATTAGATCTTGGCGCTGATGACTACCTTACAAAACCATTTCATCTTTCAGAACTAAATTCAAGAATCAAGTCTGTTTTGAGAAGAAGAAATTTTGAGGGAAGTAAAGAAATCATTTTTAAAAATATCAGAATTATTCCTGACAGGCATGAAATTTTAGCCAACGGTAAGCATGTGAATCTCACAAAAAAAGAATTTTCATTATTGCTGTTTTTTGTTTCAAACAAAAATCGTGTGGTAACTAAGGAATCCATAGCCGAACATTTGTGGGGTGACGATGCGGATATGATTGATTCTTTTGATTTCATTTATTCACATATTAAAAATCTCAGGAAAAAAATTCTTGACGAAAAGGGGAACACTTTTATCCAGTCTGTTTACGGCATTGGATATAAATTTTCAATATAATGAAGTTACTTACAAAGACAAGTATTTATTATCTCGTATTTTCACTAATTCTTTTTCTGATCGGAGGAATATTTTTTTATATTCAGCTTAGAGAAATTTTAGATGATGAATTCACGGAAAATCTTTATAAAGAGAAAGAGCTTGTGCTTCAGTATGTCACTGATTCATCTAAAATTCCGGATTCATCAAATTTGATCGGAGATAAGATAACAATTTCACAAGGGACGCAGCCGTTGAATGAGATATTAAAAGATACTTTGATATTTGATCCTGTTGAAATAGAATTTCTGCAATACAGACAGTTAATTTTTCCGGTCAAGTCAGGAAATAATTTTTTTGTTGTAACCATTAGCAAGCCCTTATTTGAATCTGAGGACCTGATCGACGGTGTAATATGGTGGTTTATTCTTATCTCAGCTGTTATGCTTATTTCACTTTTTTTTCTGACAAGGCTGCTGTCAAAAAAAATGTGGAAACCTTTTTATGGCACTTTGAACTTACTCCAAAACTTTGACATCACTAAAAATGACCCGGTAAGTTTTGCATCCGTAAAAATTTCAGAATTTAAAATTATGAATGACGAAATTCGGAAAATGACTTATAAAATTCAAAGAGATTATCAGAGCCTGAAAGAATTCACGGAAAACGCTTCACACGAAATCCAAACCCCTCTGGCAATAATCCGTTCAAAGATCGAACTACTAATCCAATCGGAAAGTCTTTTGCCGGTTCAATTGGGCCTGCTTAAAGATGTTTACGAATCTTCTCACCGTCTTTCAAAACTCAATCAATCTCTTCTACTTCTTGCAAAGATAGAGAACCGGCAGTTTCCCGAGACAAAAAATATTGATGTGAAAAAACTGATCGAAGAAAAATTAGATCAGCTTGAGGAAATGATAGATTACAAAAATATTATTGTAAAAAAAATATTTACTGATTCATCGGTACTTAAGATGAATACATATTTAGCGGATATACTGTTTTCTAATATTATCATTAACGCGATCAAGCATAGTGAATGCAAAGGAAAACTGTCAATTGAACTAAACACCAATTCTGTTATTGTTACCAATTCGGGCCTGCCTTCTGAAATTCCACCGGAGAAATTATTCGACAGGTTTAAAAAAGGAAACACCTCATCAGAATCTACAGGTCTGGGTTTGTCGATAGTGAAACAGATCTGTATGACGTATAACTTTCAAATACAATATGTTTATCATGAAGGAAATCATAAGGTATCAATTTTTTTCTGATCATCAGAATTTCTACAGAATTTTTTTATAATTTTGTATAGTCACTAACTTAAAACAAAGTAAAAATGAAAACATTAATTTTTGCAATTCTAATTACAGGAATTGCACTGAATGCAAATGCACAAAAGCTTAAGGAATCCAATGTGCCTTCTGCAGTAAAAACAACTTTCTCTTCGATGTACCCCGGTGTTAAAAATGTTAAATGGGAGAAAGAGGATGGTAAGTATGAAGCAGGGTTTGAAGAAAATAAAATTGAAACTTCTGTTTTATTCGATGCTAATGGTATTTACACCCAGAAAGAAGTTGAGATCCCGGTTTCAGAATTACCGGATGCAATTAAGAATTATGTTTCTGCAAATCTTTCAGGGAAAAAAATTAAAGAAGCATCTAAAATAACTGAGGCAAACGGAAGCATCTCTTATGAAGCGGAAATCGGCAATCAGGATTATATTTTTGATCAAAGCGGAAATTTGTTAAAGAAAGAATCCGGTGAGAAGGGAGAAGGTAAAGAAGAGGGTAAAGAAGATGATGATGATAAATAAGCTGAAAGCTGTTTAATATAATTTAAACTATAACTAAATGAATAACTTATCGGACAATGATATAAACATAATGCGTATCATATTGACAATGACATTTTGCCTGATAAGTTTAAATTTGCACGCACAGGAGCTCGAGACTGAAACCGCCCGTCTTTTACCGCAGGGCTGGTTAAAATCCGGAGCCGCATATGAATACCAAACATCAAGCCAGGGAAAAGAAATTGCAATACCATTAATATTAGAATATGGGATCTCCGAGAGGCTGGAAATAACAGCCGAACCTGTTGTGTTTTCATCAATAAAATCAGACAACGGAATAACAACAAATGGGATCGGTGATCTTGAACTCACCTTAACTTATCTCTTGTTCCGGGAAAAAAAAATCTTACCCGCATTCGCGATCGCAGGTGAAGTAAAATTTCCTACTGCAAAAAATGATCTGATAGGGACTGGAAAAACTGATTATGCATTATATCTTATCGGAAGTAAAAGATCAGGGGATCTTGACTTGCACGCAAATCTTAATTACACGTATGTTGGAAAAGTCCCGGGTGCAAATCTTCAGGACATTTTTTTCTTTGCCGCAGCATTTACTTATAACATAAAAAATAAATATCTATTGTTTGGAGAAGTTTTCGGGAATACGGCGTCAACTGATGCGCCTGAGGAGTCGGGAATCAATCCGGGAATTCCTGTCCCAGAAGCCGCGGGCAATGAATTAGTAGGTACACTTGGCCTGGGCTACTATTTAATTCCAAACCTTCTATTATCTTTCAGCACAAGCTATGATAATAATAAAGCCCTTTTATTCAGGCCTGCAATTTCAATTGAAACAAATTTATTCGGAAGACATTAATATTAAATAAAAATTTTTCCAAGGGATATTATACAACATTATAAATTTTTAAAAAAAGGAATTAAAAAATCCCATTTTAGCATAAATATAAAATCAATAAAATGAAAACGATCATATTGGTAGCCCTCGCAATTTTTATTTCTATAAATGTTAACGCACAAACGGTGCCTGCCACAGTAAGCGAGGCTTTTAATAAAAAATTTCCTGATGCTAAAAATGTAAGATGGAACAAAGAAAGTTCTAATGATTATGAAGCATCGTTTGAAATGAATGGAATTACGTCTTCAGCTGATTTTTCCAAAAAAGGAATCTGGACGGAGACAGAGACATCAGTTTCTTACGACCAGCTCCCACAAAAAGTCCAGGATTCTTTTTCTTCAAACTACAAAGGAATTAAACCAAAAGCGGAAGCATTAATTGAAACTTCAGCCGGTACCAAAAAGTATGAAATTGAATATAAGAAAGGAAGTAAGACTAAGGAAGTATTTTATGATGAACAGGGGAACAAAGTTAAGTAATAAGAATCATAAGATAAGTCTGTAAAGTTTAAATCCTAATATTGAATAACTTATGAAAAAAACATTAACCCGAAAATTAAAAATTTTAGCGTTAATGTTTTTTTTACCTTTAATCGCACAGGGTCAAACACGTGATATAATATTTTACCTCAATGTTGCGGAGCAAAACAGTCCTCTCATAAAGCAGAACAAAAATCTCATACAAATAAATTTACTTCAAAACAATCTTATCTATGCACAGAACATCAAGCCCCAGGTTTATCTGTCATCAGATTATTTATTTGCACCGTACTTTAATAATGAGGGGAAATTTATAAGCATAACACCTAACCCCGATCCGAAAGCTTTCGGTTATGATCCGGGAGTTACAAACGGTGGTTTGTATGAGGCATTGTTAAATGTGGACATACCACTTCTGAATAGCGGAACTGCAAAGGCGCTTATTAATCAGAACAATGTACAAAATAAAATTCTGCTTCTTTCCGTAAAGCAAAGTGTACATGATCTGCAGAAACAGGTCATTGAACAATATATTAATACCTACAGTCTTCAGCAGCAGATGAGATATCTTGAAAAAATTATCAAGCTTATTGATGACAGAAAAAAAATTTCCGATGCATTAACTCAAAAAGGTCTAATGCAGCAAAGTGATTTCTTGCTTCTGGATATAGAAGAGAACTCACAAATAATAGAAGAGCATCAGCAAAAGCAGCTGCTTGAAGATGCGTTTACACAGCTTAATAATTTATGCGGGATAGATGATACCACTAAGTACGAACTTGCCGAACCCGCTTTGATAAAATCTTCTCAGGTCAAATATTATAATCTTAGCGAGAAATATAAATTTGACAGCATCAGCATTGCAGCACAGGAAGAAGTTATAAATTCAAATTATAAACCACAGCTTAACCTTCTCGGAAATGTGGGACTAAGGAGCACTGATCCTTCAAATATTGAACACCATTTTGGAACCGGCATTTCCCTCCATTTAAATATTCCAATTTATAATGGAAATCAGAAGAGCATTGCTGTACAGCAAAATAAAATATCATTTGATACTTTGATAACGGGACACAGCCGCCGTTTGCTGAATATAAAAAACGGTCTGAGAAGTTTGGGGAAACAAATAAGTGCTTTACAGGAAACAATAAGATTGTACGAATTACAAATTGAGAAACAGGAATTGTTGTTAAACATACTGCAGGACAGACTGATCAGCGGGCAGATATCAACTATAGATTACGTTAAGTCAATCCAGGATTACATACAAACAAATCAGAATTTATCATCCGCAAGAGTTTCACTTTTGCAGATCATTAATCAATATAACTATCTTAACTGGTGAATCAGAAAAATCAAAATAGAAAAGACGCGCTCAGTTTGCTGATTAAGATCTCATTATTATCACTACTATCGTTTCCGTCATGCAAAAATTCCACAGATCAAACTGAAAATTCTCCGCCAGTCAAATCATTGGTCACTGTTACTTTTCCTGAATACAATAGTCTTTCGGAATACTTAGAGTTTAATGCAATGACACAGTTTCAGAGGAAGGATAATATCCGCGCATCCGAAACGGGATATATCTCGGCGATCTATTATAACCCGGGGAATTCAATACGCATTGGAGATATCTTCGGAGAGATCACAACAAAAGAACAGCGGGCACTTGAAAAGTTATCGCAAACAGATTCATCACTGCAGAGATTTCAAAAGCCGCTTCCGGTTGAATCTAATGCCTCAGGAATAATATCGGTGATAAATGTTCTGAGTGGCGATTATGTAAATGAAGGTGATGTGATCGCAAGTGTCTGGGAACCGGGCTCATTGGTTTTGAATCTCAATGTACCGTATGAATCTCATAATTTAATTTTTGGCGGTAAACCCTGCACGATATATTTACCTGATGGAAGAGTTTTACAATCTTACATAACAAAATCACTTCCCACTGTTGATGCAAAGACATTATCACAGGTGTACCTTATAAATCTCGGTAATATTTCTTTGCCTGAAAATTTAAATGTTACTGTACGGATAGCAGTAAATCAAAAATCAGATGTACTTACCATACCTTTAAAAGCACTTCAGACTGATGAAGTGCAGCAGGAATTCTGGGTTATGAAAATAGTTGATGACTCTGTTGCTGTGCGCATCCCTGTGGCAACCGGCTCGCAGAATGATTCACTGGTTGAGATCATTTCGGACGCAATTACAAAAGATGATAAACTCATACTTGAGGGAGCCTATGAGCTGCCTGATTCCTCAGTTGTAACAATACAAGAGGTACCGTAATGCATTCATCTTATAAGAAATTTGAGTTTCCTTTAATTGCTTTTGCCTTGCTGCTCCTGCTAGCAGGGATTTACAGTTATACAAATCTGAAGACAGGTTTATTTCCTGACATTACATTTCCAAAGATCAAGATCATTGCCGATGTCGGACAGCAGCCTGTGGATAAGATGTTGACGACCGTTACAGTACCTCTTGAAAATATTATCCGGAGAACTGAAGGACTTGATTATATACGCAGTTCGACATCGAGGGGAAGCTGTGAGATCTCAGTATTTCTGAGTTGGTCGGTTGATGTTGATTTAGCAAAGCTGCAGATAGAATCTCTTATTAATCAAGCTCAAAATACTCTTCCTATAGATATAAGTATTACAGTCGAAAAAATGAATCCGTCAATTCTTCCGATGATGGGTTATTCTATAGAAGGAAACCGCTCGCAGATTTCTTTAAAGGAAATTGCTTTATACCAGGTTAAACCTTATCTCGCTTCAGTGTCCGGGGTTTCTGATATAGCAGTCATAGGAGGAAGAACAAAGGAATACCAGGTAGTACTTCAGCCCGAAAAAATTAATTCACTGGGAATTTCAGCCTCTGAGATTCAGAATGCAATCGTTCAATCCAATATTCTGGCTTCCAATGGCTACATTAATGACCACGACAGGCTTTATCTTATTCTAACTGATAATGCAGTTGACAGGATCAGTGAACTTCAAAATCTTGTTATCATCAATTCTCCAAACCGGCTGATCAAGCTTCAGGATGTTGCTGAAATTAAAATTAATGAAGCTAAGGAATATGTACGCATCAATGCAAACGGAAAAGATGTTCCA